>JAISTA010000010.1 GCA_031272845.1 Oscillospiraceae bacterium | reverse complement strand
AGCGCAACCTGAATGTCGGCTTTTCCGGCGGCGAGAAAAAGAAAACCGAGATACTTCAGCTTCTTATGATAAACCCAAAGCTCGCGATACTCGACGAGGCGGACTCGGGTCTCGACGTTGACGCTGTCAAAATCGTCGCCGAGGGGATAAAAAAGTTCCGTGAGGCGGGCGGGAGCCTGCTGATAATCACGCACAACGGCACGCTGCTGAATGAATTGGACATTACGCGCGTGCACATTCTTTCCGGCAGGAAAATCGCGCGCAGCGGCGGCCGCGAGCTGATGGAGGAGATAATAGCCGAGGGCTTTGCGGGGACGGCCGGGTATTCCGCAAACGAGCTTGCGGCGCGTTAAAGGTAGTTCATATGGCAATAAACACTCTTCAAAAAGCTGATACATTAGCCCCCCCCCCGCGACAGCGCTATCCGAAAAACCGCATCATCACTATTTCGATTGGCTGCGGGTTTATGCCTGTATAGCCGTTATGTTTCATCACACAGTCGGGACAACGGCGGCGGCGGAATACGCATTGGGCGGGTTCCCGCTTGCAATAGCAATGCACTCAAATACAATGCTTTTCTTTGCAATGTCCGGCTTTTTATTTTTCACCTCAGAGAAAACACTAAATTTTAAGCATTTTTATAAAGATAAAGCGTTGAGAATCTTGGTGCCTTTTTTTGTGTGGAATTTAATATATTTCTTTACGACACAATACTTTTATAACCGTCCATTCTCATTTGAAGGCTTTCATTATATCTTCACGCAGGTACAAGAGGCGCACCTTTGGTATTTGCGCTATATGGTATCAGTTGTGATATTCGCGCCGTTTATAAAGCGCATGCTTGACGCGTTAACCGCCCGTCAGGTCACCGGACTTATGTTCATATCGGTAATTATATTTATGCTCCCGCGAGATATTGTGTTGGTATATCCGAAGTTTGTCTTATTATTTAACCAAGGGATACTGGGAGAATGGTTCCCGTATCTGCTGATGGGTTATTTGGTGGCGAAACACACATTCGGCAAGAAATTAACCGCTGCGGTTTATACAGCGGGAATTGCCGCCGCGATTTTCTTGTTTACCATTACGACGCTGCGCCTTGCGGGTGTCATTGCACAATCTTTCAGGTCGTTTTGGACACCCGCATTTTTCCTGTCAACAGCGATTTTCCTGTTTGCAAAAAAACATCTGAATATTCCTGTGCGACCTATAAAATTCCTTGCAAATCTGACGTTTGGCGCATATTTGGTACATTTTATCTTTTTGAAACTATTCACCAGATTTGTTCCGTTACATAGGGCAATCGTGTGGTCGTATACAGAACTGATTTTCGTTGCAGTGTCTAGTTTCGTATTCGCATTCATTATAAAAAAGATAAAATTCCTGCGTGCGATTGTCTAACTTATAACTATTAAGCTACAGCAGCCTTCGGCACAAAAGACGTATATTCCCACAAAAAAGGATACTTAAGTTCCGGTCTTGAACCAATGTCAAACATCACCGCAGCATACAACAAAATAGGCACAGCCGAGAGCCTGTACCAAACGGCGGGCGGGCTTACCGCCGACACCGTCCGCGAAATTTCCGCGCGCAAGGCAGAGCCCGCGTGGATGACGGAATTCCGTCTGAAATCGCTTGAGCTGTTCCGCACAATTCCGGCTCCCGCCTGGGGCTATCCGCTTGACGGGCTGGATATTGACCAAATCATCGCCTACGTCGCGCCGGACGCAAAGAATTCGCACGACTGGGAGGATGTGCCGAAGGACATTCGTGACACGTTCGAAAAGCTCGGCATTCCGGAGGCGGAGCGCGCGGGTCTTGCCGGAGTCGGAGCGCAGTACGATTCCGAGGTAGTTTACCACAACATAAAGCAGGAAGCGCTCGAAAAGGGCGTTGTGTATACGGATATGGACTCGGCGCTGAAATCAGAGTTCGAGCCTATGATACGCGAGCACTTTATGCACCTGCTGCCCGCTGCGGAGCACAAGTTTCTCGCACTGCACGGAGCCGTGTGGTCGGGCGGCAGCTTTGTGTATGTTCCGGATGGGGTGAAGCTCGATATTCCGCTTCAGAGCTACTTCCGGTTTAACGCCAAAGGCGCGGGTCAGTTTGAGCACACGCTGATAATCCTGGGTAAAAACGCGGAGCTGCACTTTATTGAGGGCTGCTCCGCGCCGAAATACAACGTTGCGAACCTGCACGCGGGCTGCGTTGAGCTGTACGTCGGCGAGGGGTCGCGCCTGCGGTACTCGACGATTGAAAACTGGTCGCGCAATATGTACAACCTCAATTCAAAGCGCGCGACAGTCGCCGCCGGGGGGCGGATTGAGTGGGTTTCCGGGTCGTTCGGCTCGCACACGTCGTTTCTGTACCCGATGAGCATTCTGCGCGGGCGCGGCGCGGTCTCAGACTACACAGGAATCACCTTTTCGGGTGAGGGTCAGGAGCTTGACACGGGAGCGCAGGTGCTCCACCTCGCGCCGGAAACAACAAGCATAATCAACGCAAAATCGCTGGCAAAGGACGGCGGCAAGGGCACGTTCCGCGCCGCGATAACGGTCGCAAAGAATGCGCACGGGTCCAAGGTTTCGGTCAACTGCGACTCGCTTATGCTGGACGGCAAGTCCCGTTCGGACGCGGTGCCCGTTATAGAAATCAACTGCGCGGATTGCGACGCTGGCTATGAGGCAAAAATCGGGAGGATATCGGAAAATACGGTGTTTTACCTGATGAGCCGTGGTCTGACTGAGGAGGACGCGCGCGCAATGGTCGTAAACGGCTTTGCCGAGCCGATTTCAAAGGAGCTTCCGCTGGAATACGCGGTGGAGATGAATAATCTTATAAATCTTGAGATGAAAAAGTAGCCGCCGGCCGCCGAGCAACGGGAAAATTAATTTTGCAGGTCAATTTCAGCCGGACATTAACCGGCGGGGCAAAATAACGGAAAATACATTTGCCGTATATTATAAAAGATAAGCTATGCCAACCGCAAACAAAAAAAATGCAAACGCACAAGAAACAAGGCCGGACAAAAGCGGACGGTCTGTTTCCGACCGTGAGGAATACACACGCGGCAGGGAGCAGCGCCCAGCCGAAAGAGCGCCCGCGCTTACCTCAAGCGGAGACAGGCGCACCAGCGCCGCGCCTGTTCGCCGCGATATGTCTTCGCCTGTGCGCGGCGCCGATCGCAAGTCTGTGCGAAGCGCCGAACCGCTGCCTGAACAAACGGCCGAGCGGATATCGCCGCAGGACGACGGCGAGGACATAAAGAAAAGCCCGCCTCAGAAAAAAAGCGGAGCGGATTTTTCGAGAAGCGGCCGGACTGCTGTGAGTGCGCCGTCATATCGCGGCTTGCCGCAGGATCGGCGCGCCGGGGCGGCACACCAGGACGGCGGCTTTTTGGCAAGGCTCCTGAATCTGGAGCCGCAGCCGAAACGGTGGCACAAGCGCCGGTTCGTGCCGGACACGTATAAAAACAGCATTCTCATAAAGCGGATCATAATCGCGGTGTCGGTTTTTGCGGGACTGTTTCTCGCGCTGGTGCTTTTTTTGTTCGTGTTTTTGCGCCGATATTTGCAGGAAACCGATGACGGAATAAAACTGGTGATTCCGGGGCTGGAGCAATGGATGATGAGCGTGCTGAGGACATTATAGCGGCAATTACTTTATATGTGCGGTTTTTTGGGGCGGGGATTGCTCCTTATAATGGTTTTATTGTGTTGTTATATTGACTGCCGGGTTTTGTTTGCGGAGAGCGGGCTATCTTTGGGGGTAGCCTTTTTTCTTTGGGGCGTCGGTGGTGTCCTTTGCGACGGAAAACTTACGGCGGGAACGAAAAGTTCTCTGTTTGGGGCGTGGTGCGGGGTTTAGAATTGGGACTCGTCCGCGCGGTGCGAGTGTTCTTTGCTACGGAAATCTAACGGCGGGAACGAAAAGTTCTCTGTGCGCCGCAGAGTACGGAGTTTGAAATTAAGGCGAAGCTTAGCAGTTTGGCGAAGCTAGAGCGCCTACGCGGCGGGCGGTTACTTTTTCCGCTTCGCCGGAAAAAGTAACCAAAGAGGGGCGACTTCTTTTAGAAAGAAGCAAATCTTTTTTTATGCCGGGCAGGCGCAGGTGCTGCAAATAGGTGCGTCCCCACACCGCGAGAAGTGCGGTGTAACGTCCGAA
>JAISTA010000127.1 GCA_031272845.1 Oscillospiraceae bacterium | reverse complement strand
AAACTGCCCGATACCGAATGGCAGACGCTGGACGCACATTTGCAGGCCGTTGCACAGCTTGCGGAAAACGCGGCGGCGGAATTCGGAGCTGGTGAGCTTGCGCACGCGGCGGGGCTTTTGCACGACATCGGCAAGGCGACAGAAGCTTTTCAGAAGAGACTTCACGGCAGTCCAATGTCAGCAGACCACAAAACCGAGGGCGGACGCATTGCGGTAGAGAGATACGGCAAGAACATCGGCAGGCTGCTGGCGTACATAATCTGCGGACATCACGCAGGTCTGCCGGATTACAGTTCCGAAAGCGGCGCCGGCGTAGACGATATGCTGCGGCGCACCGGTGATAAGCTGCTGTGCGATATTCCGGAGACTTCCGCGATGCCGCAAATAACAACAACATCACAAAGTAAAACCCATCAGTTGTTCTATCTGACAATGCTGATACGAATGGTTTTCTCCGCGCTTGTTGACGCGGACTATTTGGATACAGAGGCGTTTTCCTCGCCTGAAAAATCGGAGAAGCGCCCGAAATTTCCGACTATTGCGGCATACAGCGAGCTGTTTGAGCCAAAGCTGCTGGAGCTTTTGTCATATCCGCAGGACAGCACAGTAAACATATCTCGGCGCGGCGTTCTGAACGGCTGTCTTTCGGCGGCTGAAATGCCGCGCGGCTTTTTTAAGCTAACAGTGCCGACAGGCGGCGGAAAAACGCTCTCGTCACTCGCCTTTGCGCTGAAGCACGCGCAAATCAACGGACACAGCCGGATAATCTACTCAATTCCGTTTACCTCGATAACGGAGCAAAACGCCGACGTGTTTCGCCAAATCTTCGGCAGGGACTTGGTGCTTGAGCACCACAGCAACGCCGGAGCGGACAACCTAAGCGGCGAAGCGTCAGAGAACACCGCGCGCCTTGCGTGTGAAAACTGGGACGCGCCGCTTGTTGTTACGACAAACGTACAGCTTTTCGAGAGCCTATTTGCCGCAAAGCCGTCTAAGGCGCGCAAAATCCACAATATCGCAAACAGCGTAATTATTCTCGACGAGGCGCAGACGCTGCCGGACGATTTGCTCAAGCCGACGCTTGCCGCGCTGAAATGTCTTGTAGCGGACTTTGGCGCGACTGTCGTTTTCTGTACGGCGACGCAGCCGTCAATAAAGCCGGAATGGCTTGACGGGATTGAGGTTCACGAGATAATTGAAGATACCGCCGGACTGTTTTCAAGCCTTTCCAGAACGAAAATACAGAAAATCAGCGAGATTTCGGATGAAGCGCTTGCCGAAAGGCTGCGCGAGAGACATCAGGCGCTGTGCATTGTAAACACGCGCAGGGCTGCCCGAAAGCTGTTCTCTCTGCTCGGCGAGGGCGACGGGCATTACCATCTCAGCGCGGTTATGTGTCCGGAGCACAGAACGCGGGTGCTGGCTGAAATTAAAGAACGGCTGAAAAACAAGCAGCGCTGCGTTGTCGTCTCAACGCAATTAGTCGAGGCGGGGGTTGATATAGATTTTCCGTGCGTATACCGTGCCCTTGCGGGAATCGACTCTATCGCGCAGGCGGCTGGGCGCTGCAACCGTGAGGGAAAGCTGGAGGACGAAAACGGCAATCCCGTCCCGGGAGATGTATATGTGTTTATGCCTGAAGACGGACTGCCGCGCGGGCGTTTTCAGCGCATGGCGGAGCTCGGGCAGGAGGTTATGAAGCTGTACCCGAATCCGCTTCTGCCTGAAGCTGTTGAGAGGTTCTTTGATATGCGATACGGTATTGGCGAGGATTTGGATAAGCAGAATATTATGCAGGATATTACTGCTAAACCAAAAGAGATGTCCTTTCAGTTCAGAGAAATCGAGCAAAAGTATAAGCTGATCCGAAACGAGCAGGTCGGCGTGATAATACCGTATGACGAGGCGGCACGGGAGCTTTTGCGCGAGGCGCTGGAGGCAAGGTTTCCGACAAAGTACCTGCGGAAATTGCAGCGGTACACCGTCTCGATATACGACTTTGAGTTCAAGGAGCTCTATTCGAGGGGCTTTATTTTGAAATTGGGCGAGGGCACCGGCATTTATGCGCTGAACGAGGCGAGTATGGCGGATTGCTATGACGAAAAGCTGGGACTTGTTACCGACGGAAATTTGAACGACTTGATCATATAAATAAGGAGGTGAGAGGATGGGTTTTGGTGTAAGACTATTGGTTTGGGGCGATTACGCGTGCTTTACTCGTCCCGAGATGAAGGCGGAGCGCGTGAGCTATGACGTAATCACGCCGTCAGCCGCGCGCGGGATTTTGGAGGCGGTGTATTGGCACCCCGGTATGCACTGGGTCATTGACAAGCTCACGGTGCTGAATGAAATTCGATTTGATTCGGTGCGCAGAAACGAGCTTGGCAGTAAGATTCCGCCGCGCAATATCAGTCAGGCGCAAAAAGGCGGAGATATTGACCTGCACCAAGTCATCACAGAGGATCGCCAGCAGCGCGCGACGCTGCTCCTGCGAGACGTTCGGTATGTGATAGACGCGCACTTTGAGCTGGTGTCCGAAAAGATGGCGGAGACCGACAATGTCGGCAAATTCCTCGACCAGTTCAACCGCCGGGCGCGGCGCGGACAGTGCTACAATCAGCCGTATTTCGGCTGCCGCGAGTTTGCGGCGCATTTTCGGCTGCTTGAAGACGGCGAGCCTGCGCCGGAGGGCTTTTATTCGGACAAGGAACCGCGCGACCTCGGCTTTATGCTGTGGGATTTGGAGTATAAGGCCGTAAATGAGCAGACGCAGACCTTTGAATACACGCCGAAATTCTTCCGCGCGGAAATGCGGCGCGGCGTGATAGACGCGGCAACGGCGGTGACAATATGATTTTGCAGGCACTTTGCGGGTATTATGACAGGCTTGCCGAGAATCCGGAAAGCGGAGTTGCGCTTCCGGGGTGGGCAAGGCAGCCGGTTGCGTC
>JAISTA010000092.1 GCA_031272845.1 Oscillospiraceae bacterium | reverse complement strand
CAGGGTGAGCTTCCGCGAAAAACGTCAAACCTGTTCATGTCAATCGTGATCTAGGCGCTTTGACCCTTGCCGCCGGGGCTTGCAACGCCGGTTTCGCTGAGGCAGTTGCGTTTCAGGTTTGCCGCGATTCTGCCACGCAGCTCGGGTATTGAAAACGGCTTTTTGATATAGTCGTCCGCTCCGAGCGAGAAGCCCGCCACAACGTCCTCCTCGCGCTCGCGTGCCGTCAGCATAATTATGCTTGTGAGCTTGTCGGTCTTGCGGATTTCCTGCAAGACCTCAAAGCCGTTAAGCTCCGGAAGCATAATATCCAGAAGAATCAGCGCGGGACGCTCCGCGCGGTATTTTTCCAGCGCCTCAACACCGTTTCCGGCAATGGACACGGTATATTCCTTGTCCAGATTAAAGCGCAAAATCTCGCAAATAGGTGCTTCGTCGTCTACAATAAGTAATTTGACCTTTTGGTTCTGCATTGGAATACTGTCCTCCCCGCCATATGCTGGGCATATGTAAAACGATGACGCATGTCCGCGCGCCGTGCATCCGCTTTTGGCGGAGCTTTTATTCTTTGAAATAGTACCGCGTCTTGTTCAGCCGGCTATATAGCTTACGCGTACAACTGTTATAGTTTATTCTTGTAATTATTACGTATACATTATGACATATTTTTGTGCAGTATAGCATTACGAATTTGTTACAATGTTACGCATTGCGTCAAATATAGCGGGCAAAAGACGAAAAACGCAAATTTGCAAAGATTACTTGCAAAAAAAAGAACGCTATGATATACTGATTAAAATAGAGGTAGTTTTTTTATAACAGATTATGTCAATCCATTTATCAGAAACAATATCGGCTTATCTTTCGCGGGATCCTGCCGCGACCTCGCGGATTCAAGTGTTTTTATTATACCCAGGAGTCCACGCCTATATTGCATACCGAATTTCCCATTTTTTGTATAAACACAAAAGATTCTTTTTGGCGCGGCTTATTTCGCAGTGGTCGCGCAGAAGAACGGGGATTGAGATCCACCCGGGGGCGACGATCGGCCGCAGGTTCGTTATTGACCACGGGATGGGCGTTGTTATCGGTGAAACCGCCGAAATCGGCGACGACGTTCTGATTTATCAGGGCGTAACGCTCGGAGGGACAGGAAAGGATACGGGAAAGCGACACCCCACAATTGGGAATAATGTGCTTATAGGCTCCGGAGCGAAGGTTCTCGGGCCGTTTACGGTCGGCGATAACTCGCGTATTGCCTCAGGCGCCGTTGTGCTGAGCGCCGTTCCGCCGGACTCAACGGCCGTCGGCGTTCCGGCAAGGATTGTGCGCATTGCGGACAAAAAGCCGGAGTACGTTAAAAACGTAGACCAGCTTGTCGATGAAGATCCGGTATCCGTCGAGTTTTCGGCAATCGAGCAGCAGCTTTTGCTGCTTGAGCAGCGCGTTGCGGCGGCTGAGGTGTTTTTTGACGGCGGCGGGATATAAGAACCTGCTTGTTATATATGCTGATAATATTTTGCGCTTTGGAGAATGACTGATCTTGCGCCTTTACAATACGCTTACATTAAAAAAAGAAGAATTCATCCCGATAAAGCCGGGACATGTCGGAATGTACGTCTGCGGACCGACGGTTTACAGCTATATCCACATCGGGAATGCCAGACCTGTCATAATATTCGACTGCCTGCGGCGTTTTTTTGAGTATCTGGGGCAAAAGGTCACGTTTGTTCAGAACTTTACGGATATAGACGATAAAATTATTAACGCCGCGCAGGCGCAGGGCGTTTTGTGGTCTGAGCTGACCGAGCGTTTTATCGAGGAGTACAGGTACGACACGGCGCGTCTCGGCGTGCGCGAGGCGGACTTTCACCCGCGCGCGACGGAGAATATACCGGAGATTATCGCGATAATCGAGCGGCTGATAGAAAACGGACTGGCGTACTCCGCCGGGGGAGACGTATATTACAGAACCGAAAAATTTCCGAAATACGGGCAGCTGTCTCATCAGGCGCAGGAGGATTTACTTGCCGGAGCAAGGATAAACCCGGGCGAGCAAAAGGAAAATCCGGCTGATTTTGCGCTGTGGAAGGCGGCAAAGCCGGGCGAGCCGTTTTGGGAATCGCCCTGGGGGCAGGGACGGCCCGGCTGGCACATTGAGTGTTCCGCTATGAGCACAAAGCTGCTGGGCGAGACGTTTGACATTCACGGCGGCGGGCAGGATCTCGCCTTTCCGCACCACGAAAACGAAGCCGCGCAGTCCGAGGGCGCGACTGGCAAGAGGTTTGTGAACTACTGGCTGCACAACGGCTTTATAACGGTGGACAAGGAGAAAATGGGCAAATCGCTGGGCAATTTCTTCACCGTGCGCGACGCGGCCGAAAAATTCGGCTACAAAACGCTGCGTATGTTTATTGTCTCGTCCGCCTACCGCTCACCGTTGGACTATTCCGAAAACGCTCTGACCAGCGCCGAAAACGCGTTAAAGCGCATACAAACGGCGTATGACAACGCCGCGTTCCTTGCCGAAAACGGCGGCGATACGCCGATGGATACCGCGTTTGCGGCTGCAATTTCGGGCTACGAGCAGAAATTCCGTGAGGCGCTGGAGGACGATTTTAACACGGCAAACGCCGTCGCCGTCTGGTTCGACGCGATTCGCGAGGGCAACGCGCGTTTGGCGGACGCTGAGACCTCCCGCGCGGACGCAAAAGCGCTGCTTGCGCTGTACGGCACGATGAACTCCGTTCTCGGGATAATCTATGACCTGCCGGAGGACGCGCCCGGCGGTCTTTCAGACGACGAGGTCAACCGCTTACTTGAGGAGCGCGCACAGGCCCGCGCAGAGAAAAACTTTGCCAAATCAGACGAGCTGCGCGACTACCTGAAGGACAACGGTATTGTAATTGAGGACACAAAGCAGGGCGCAAAGTGGTCGCGCGCGTAACGGCGCGGATAGAGGGGCGTATGGATATTCAAATCGCGGGGATAGTTCAGGACTCTATTGTGGACGGGCCGGGCTTTCGGTGCGCCGTGTTCACGCAGGGCTGCCGCCACGCGTGTCCCGCCTGCCACAACCCGCAGTCCTGGGATGAAAACGGCGGGACGCGACGCGACGCCGGGGATGTTTTGCGTGAGATTCTTGAAAATCCGCTGACGGACGGCGTTACGCTAACGGGCGGAGAGCCGTTTTTGCAGGCGGCGGCCTGCGCCGAGCTTGCGGCGGGGGCGCGAGAGGCCGGGCTGAACGTTTGGACATATTCTGGCTTTACCTGGGATGAGCTATTGGCGCTTGCCGAAACGGACGGCGCGGCGGCAAGGCTTCTTGACATGACCGATGTGCTGGTTGACGGGCGGTTTAGCGAGGCGGAAAAGTCGCTCGGCATAAAATTCCGGGGAAGCCGCAACCAGCGGCTGATCGACGTGAAGCAATCGCGGGATTCCGGCGCTGTCGTGACGCTTCCGGACTGATTCGACTTACTTTTTTACTACGGAGTATACATATATATGCACTGCACACGAAAAATTACGCAGGATATTACATGGATCGGCTCGCAGGACCGGCGGCTCGCGCTGTTCGAGTCGGCATACGCCGTGCCGCGCGGCGTGACCTACAACTCATACCTTATTTCTGATCTCAAGACCTGCGTCGTCGACACGGTGGACGCGTCGCAGCAAAAGCAGTTTCTGGAGAACCTTGAATACGCGCTTGACGGGCGCGGACTGGACTTTTTGCTTGTTCAGCATATGGAGCCGGATCACTCTGCCGCTATTGAGGCTGTTCTTGCCAAATATCCTGACGCAAGGCTTGTCTGTACTCAGAAAACACTCGACCTTATCGTGCAGTTTTTCGGGTATACGCCGAAAAACAACACGAAAGTGATAACCGAGGGTGCTGTTTTGGAGCTTGGCGCGCACAAGCTGACGTTTGTTGCCGCGCCTATGGTGCACTGGCCCGAGGTTATCGTATCCTACGACCTGAACTTTAATCTGCTGTTTTCGGCTGACGCGTTCGGCACCTTCGGCGCGGGAGACGGCGCGGTTTTTGCAGACGAGGTGCGCTTTATGGAAACGCACCTTGCCGAGGCGCGCAGGTACTACACGAACATCGTCGGCAAATACGGCGCGCCTGTAACGGCGCTGCTCGAAAAGGCGATTCAGCTGCCGATTTCAATGATTTTGCCGCTGCACGGCTTTGTCTGGCGAGAGAATATCGGCGGCATATTTGAAAAATACCAAAAATGGGCGAGCTATACGCCGGAGGACGACGGCGTTGTTATCGCCTACGCCTCCGTATACGGCGGGACGGAGAACGCCTGCAACATTCTGGCGGCGCTTTTGCGCGAAAAGGGCGCCGAGGTGCGGGTTTACGACGCGGCCATTACGCCCGCGCCGGAGCTTTTGGCGGAGGCCTTCCGCGCGAAAAAGCTCGTGTTTGCCGCACCGACAATTGACGGCGGGCTGTTTCCGCAGATGGACGCGCTTTTGCGCAAAATTGCGGAGCACGGCCTGAAAAATCGAGTCGCCGCCTACATCGAAAACGGAACGTGGGGGCCGATGGCCGCTAAAAAAATGCGGGATATAACAGAAAAGCTCGGTTGGGAGGAGGCCGGCGCGATAACGCTGAAATCCTCTGTTACAGATGAGAATTTAGGTCAGCTGACCGCGCTTGCTGAAAAGCTCGCGCAAATATAGGTGAAAAAAAGCCGTCAAAAACAAAATAGACGCGGAATTATTATCGGCGGCGCTTTCGGAATGGACAATCTTGGCGACGAGGCGATTCTGGAGGCCATGCTGTCCGAGCTGCGCGGGATAACCGACGAGCCGATAACCGTTGTGACGACGGCGCCGGAGAAAACAGCCGGGCGCTTTGGCGTTGAGGTCGTCGCGAAATTCGGGATCGGCGGCTTTATCCGCGCGGCAAAACACGCGCGTTTGTTCATCTCCGGCGGCGGCAGCCTGATTCAGGACGCGACAAGCTCGCGCTCCTTATGGTATTACCTGTTTTTGATTGCGGCGGCAAAGCTCTGCGGGGCGCGGGTGCTTATGGGCGGCTGCGGAATCGGGCCTGTAACGGGCCGGCTGAACAGGTACTTAACGCGCGTTGTGGTTAACCGCTGCGTTGAAAAAATCACTCTGCGGGACAGAATTTCAATCTCCGAGCTTGACAATTTGCGCGTGAGCCGCCCGGAGGTTTTACTTGCGGCGGACTTTGTATTTTCCGAAAACGCGGATTTTCTTGGCGCAGGGGAGAGCGAAACCCGCGATTTCGCGCTTTTTATCCTGCGCTCCTGGGGCGGGATTAAGGAAAAGGTGGAGACGCTTGCCGATTGTGCCGCGTATATGCACCGAAAATATGGTTTAACGCCGTGTTTTTTACCGCTTAACCCGAAAGACTTTGAGATTGCGGCGGAGGTCTCCGCCGTTTTGGACGAAAAATATCCCGGAGTGCCGTACACCAATATGCAGACGGTTAAAACGCCGGGCGAGGTTTTTGACGCGATAAAAAACGCCCGCGTCTGTCTTTCCGTACGCCTGCACGGGCTGATTATGGCCGCCGCCGCCGGAATCCCTGTCGTCGGCATTTCGTATGACCCGAAGGTCGCGGGCTTTATGGACTACGCGGAGCTGCCGACGTGGCTGCCGCTCGGCGAAATGTCTGAGACGCGCCTTGAGGAGATAATAGACCGTGCGCTGTCTGACGAATTCGGTGAACGGCTGCGCGAGGCAAGAAATAGACTGCAAAACGCGGAAAAAGTGAATTCCGAGGCGATTAAGGCGCTGATTCTTGAGGCATAGCCCCACTGCACCGTCCCGGAGGACGGCTTTGCTCCGCCGAAAAAATGAGGTAATATAATGAATACAGAAGTTAAGCAGCAGCGCATAGACGAGGACACCTTTCTAACAAAGCTGCGCCCGAGGGTGCTTGCGCCCGCGCCGGAGGCTGCGGCTGAAATTGATTTGACGGAAGCCGTCGAGTTCCAAAAATCACTGCCGGACGGCAAGAATTTTACAAAAGCCCTCGCGGACTTCAAGGCGCGCGGCAAGGTCGGACTTTTTCCGCGCTCCGGAGTTCCGGTTATTGAGGAGGAAAAAAAGCTGCTTCAGTCGCTGAATTCAGTTGGCGTGCGGCTTTTTCCGTTTACAACGGACGCGTATACGAGAAATTTGCAGCTCGACCGCGCCCGCCAGGGACTTGAGGACAGCATTAAAACCGGCACAATGAAGCTAAACGGCTACCCGATTATAACGCACGGCGTGAAAAAGACG
>JAISTA010000070.1 GCA_031272845.1 Oscillospiraceae bacterium | reverse complement strand
CGGCGACGGTCTGTCACATGTCGGCTTCGGCGCCCTTGCCGCTGCGACCGCGATGAATGCCGCTCCGCTTACCGTTGCAATTCCTGTCGTCGTCGCGGCGGCGTTTTTGCTGCTGCGCATAAGCGAAAGCAGCAAGATAAAGGGCGACGCGGCGATTGCGCTTATATCAACAAGCGCGCTTGCGCTCGGCGTCGTCGTTATCTCGCAGACAACCGGGATGAACACGGACGTTTGCAACTATATGTTCGGCAGCATTCTCGTTATGAGCAAGGACGACGTGACGCTGTCGGTCATTCTCGCGGGAGCTGTGCTTGCGCTTTTTGTCCTGTTTTACAACAAAATTTTTGCCGTCACGTTCGACGAGAGCTTTTCACGCGCGACGGGAGTGAAAACCTCCGCGTACAACATGCTGCTGGCGTTTTTAACCGCGATTACAATTGTGCTCGGCATGCGGATGATGGGCGCGCTTCTGATTTCAAGTCTTGTGATATTCCCGGCGCTCACGTCAATGCGCGTGTGCAAGCGGTTTTTTACCGTAACTGTTTGCTCGGCGGTGGTCTCGGTGGTGTGCTTTTTCGTCGGGGTCGTTCTGTCTTACGTCTACGAAACACCGACGGGGGCAAGCGTCGTTGTTGTGAATATCGCGGCGTTCGGGCTGTTCTGGCTGTTCGGCGCGGCGTGCGCCTTTTTCCGGGCGCGGCCGGCAAGCTCAAGCAAGGAGAAGGTGCAATGAAAAGAAAGCTTATCTTAGCGGCTGCGGTTTGTATATGTCTTGCGCTTTGCGGCGGTTGCGGCAGCACGGCTGCGGTGTCTGACGGCACAATTGAGATTAAGGAAAAGGTTTTTGTATCGCAGACAAACGACATTTACGCTAATACCGAGGACTATTTGGGCAAGACGATAAAGCTTGAGGGCATTTTTACCGTGTATGACAGCGTATCGGTAAACCCCGGAAGCGACAAGTACTACTGCGTCATACGCTACGGCCCCGGCTGCTGCGGATATGACGCGAACTGCGGCTTTGAGGTCGTCTGGGACAAGGAATATCCGGAGGACAATGCGTGGGTCGAGGCTGTCGGCATTCTTGAAGAATACGACGACGGCGGGTATATGTATCTGCGCCTTGCGCTCTCGTCAATGACGATAAAGGAAAAACGCGGCAAGGAAACTGTCACGCAATAGTGCAGGGGAAAGAAGTGAAGCTACAGCAAAAGCCGGACGAGGCGCTTCGTCCGGCTTTTTTGCTGTGCGGCGGCGGCCCTTGTTGTTTTGACGGCGCGCGTTTTGCCTGTAAGAGGAAGCGCTCCGGCTGTTACTATCACCGCGATTGCGGTGAGACACCGCCCAGCCAAACGCCTGTGTCTCCTGTCGGAGCTTCGCCTCCGCCCGATATGAGGGCGGCGGAGCATCTGCGGTGTACTGCGCGGCGGCACGCGCAAGCGTCTGCGGGCTGTTCTGCGCCGCCGCCTGCCGCCGTACAGGTGAGGTATGCGCCGCTGCCCTCGGCGTTCAAATCAAAGCTCAAAAATTTTTCAGCGGTGCGGCACAAATAAAAAAACGCCTTTCGGCGTTTTTTTCTATCGCATATTTGCCGCACTAAAAGGTACGGTTCCCGAGATATCAAGCCCTAATCCTAATCATCTTCCGAATCGTCGTCTGTGCCGCCGGTAATGAACATTTCCTCTGTGGCCTGCTGAGCAAGCTTGAGCTTTTCCGTGATTGTAACAAGCGCTGTGGTGGTCGCGTCAAGCGCTTCTATGGCGGTGGCCATTCGTCCCGATAAATGATAATACATTGCCTTATAGTCCGGCACGGGAAAACCTCCAGTCATGGTTGTTATCTCTTCTTGAAAAAATCAAATAAAGATAAGAGATAACAATACAAAAGCGCGTTTTGATTTTACTTTATAGCCCTTTATTGCTTCCTATTATCTCTTATCTGTTATCCTTGCCGCCCGTCGGACGGCGTTTTTGGTCCGAGTGACAGGACTTGAACCTGCGGCCTCTTGACCCCCAGTCAAGCGCGCTACCAACTGCGCCACACCCGGATGCACATATTAGCTTATATAATATAGCATATACGCACGCGTTTTGCAAGTGTTTTTGCGTCAATGAGCGTTTCCATAATATGGCGCAAAAATTGCTCCGCGCGGGGTCTGAAGCAAAAAAAATCTCCGTTTTACGTATACATCCGCAACAATTCGGTAATAATACGTTCAGCTATTACGCAAAGCGCGTAATACATATGTCAGCAAACACGGAGCTTTATTTATGAAAAAGAAACCTACTGGTCAAAAAATAACTGATTTTCTCGCCGGACGCGGCTTTTACCTCGTCGTTCTGGCGTGTGCGCTTGTAATCGGAGTTTCAGCGTGGGCGCTGTTTTTCTCGGGCGGAGGCGACGACTATACAGACGCTCTGGGGACAATCTCCGCAACGCCGCCCGTTATAACGCCCACGCCGTCCGACGCGACGTGGGGGCGCGTCACCCCGACCCCGACGCCCATTCCGACGGTTGAGCCGACCCCGGAGCCGACGCCCGACCCAACTCCGACGCCGACGCCTAAGCCGACGGCAAAGCCTGACAAGGAAAAGGACGACGGACATTCGCAATCCAGCGCGGATTCAATTGAGGATCTGACCTTTATGTGGCCTGTATCCGGCAAGGTTACGATCCCGTTTTCCATTGCGGAGCTGATTTACAACAAGACAATGGGCGACTGGCGCACCCACAACGGCATTGACCTTGAGGCCGAGCCGGGAACAAAGGTAGTCGCCTGCGCCAACGGCGAGGTTACCGAGATATTCCACGACGATTTGCTGGGTACAACCGTTGTTATCGACCACGGCTTTAATCTCAAGTCCTATTACTCGAATCTCACGGCCGAGCCTGCCGTTAAGGTCGGGGACAAGATAGCCGGCGGCTCTGTTATCGGCACAATCGGCGACACCGCAATAGGCGAGTCGGGTGAGGCCCCACATCTGCACTTTGCGATGACGATTGAGGAGGAGCTCGTAGACCCCGCCTCCGTCATAGTAGTCGGCGCGATTGTCGAGGAGTAAACCAGATGCCTGACTGAATTTTGCATTTCGCTTTTTCATTTTCTCTCCTAAATGCACCGAAGGGCCGTCAGCAATGCCGGCCCTTCGGTGCGTTTAGGTGTTTGTGCCGCCGAAATTTGCGCACAACGGTGATATAATCGCCGCTAAACCTCCGTGTTTACCGTAATGGCGGAGATTTCAAACGCGGTGCGCTCCTCAGAAAAGGTTTCCGAGTGCTTTTTTATGTATTTTCTCGATTGCAGCCGACCGTAAAGCGATATTACAGTTCCGACCGTGCAGTCAGACAGCTCATAGGCGCACCTGCCCCAGGCAATCGCCGGCAGGTAGTTGGACTTGCCGCGCGGACGGTTGATGGCAAGCATAACGTCGCATATCTTGCGGCCGGAGGGCGTTGAACGAAATGTCGGCTCCTTGCAGATAACGCCGATAAGCTCCACCTCGTTTTCATCGCGCAGCTCGGACTCCGCAAGGTCAATTTCGTCAGCAAACACGAATATAATAAGGCGTGAGCGCCCGTCCGTGCCCGGTTCGTTTTGTGAGCGCACCTCGCCTGTAATTTTCACGCGTCCTCCCTCGGCAAGGTCCAGCCCGGCCGCAAGGGACTCCGGCGCGTGGACATTGAGCCTGTCAACAGTGCCGGAAAGACGTGAAATTTCAACGGGAAACGAGACAACGCCGCCAAACCCGGAATTATTATTTGCAACAGGCGCGGCGCACACCGTCCCGCATAATTTTATAGAGTTCTTCAGCTCTGCGTTCATAGATCAGCTCCCGATAAACACTTGTATCGATAAATCTTATGAGCGGAGGGATGAAAAAATTACACTTTGGGGATTTGACTTTGCGGTAAAGCTGCACTGCGGGGCTTTTTGTTGAGCGGTTGCCGGGCGCTTGCGGCGGGGCTGTGGTGTTCTTTGCGACGGTAATCTATAGGCGGGAACGAAAAGTTCTCTGTTTGACGCAGATTTCGGTGTTTGGAATTGTGATTCAGCTTAGTCTCTATTCACAGCAAAAGCGCCTACGCGGCGGGCGGTTACTTTTTCCGCTTCGCCGGAAAAAGTAACCAAAAAGGGGCGACTTCTTTTAGAAAGAAGCAAATCTTTTTTATGCCGGGCGGGATTGTACGGCAATGTAGTCCCTGCCCACCCAATGACTGGTGCGGTGCAGCATCCGAACGTTTCAGCACCGCCGCACGCAGGGGCGAAGCCTGTCCGGGGCTAAAGACTTAGGTTGGATGGCTGGTGTGCGCGAACTGCGGTGGGGGTGGTTACCGGAAGGACTGTACTGCTGCGATCGCTGCCGCGCGTTGTGCTGGAGATTGGTGCGTCTCCCGGCGCGGCGGGTGTTGTGGTTGCGGTTGGTGTTTCTTGCGGTGCAGTTGCGTACACCGCTGCCGCAACGTTTCCGTAGGGGACGGCGTCCTCGACGTCCCTTGTCTGGTTCGCCGCCGAATTTTGCGTCAGACGGCGTGTCCGCACGGTGTGGGTGCGGTCGCGGTATTTTGTAGGGGACGCTGCCCTCAGCGTCCCGTCCTCGAGACCACAACGCCACCGTTCTATAACCACCGTACCCGAACAATAGATGTTCGGAATACCTAGACCACAACATTTGTGCTTGAAAACAAATAAACCCGTACAATAAATGAACGGGACGCTGAGGGCAGCGTCCCCTACAGAATGTCGTCCGAAATCCCCGTCACAGTAGCCGCGCCCGCACATCCAGGACGCGCAAAGCGAGTCCAAGGACACCGCACCCGCTCGCACCAATGCCGTACGGTAACGTCGTTTGCCGCAAAACCTGGCGGCAAACCAAGGGGAGGGACGTCGAGGACGCCGTCCCCTACGGAAACGTTGCGGCACCGCAGGACGCAACCGCACCGCAGGGACGCACACACCGCCGCCCAAACACCTGCCGCGCCGGGACACGCACCAATCTCCAGCACAACGCGCGGCAGCGATCGTAGCAGCACAGTCCTTCCGGTTACCACCCCCGCCGCAGTCCGCCCCAACATGCAGCCTAACCTAAGTCTTTAGCCCCGAACAGGCTTCGCCCCTGCGTGCGGCGGTGCTGAAGCATTCTCCGCGACCACCGCACTTTGCGCGGTGTGGGCAGAGTCTACATTGCAGCTACCCCGCCTGCCCGGCATAAAGCGATTTTGCTTCTTTTCTCAAGAGAAAAGAAGTCGCCCCAGTTTGGTTACTTTTTCCGGCGAAGCGGAAAAAGTAACCGCCCGCCGCGTAGGCGCTTTTGCTTCGAAAAGAAGAGCAGCCGAGTCCCTATTCCAAACTCCGCACCCGCCCCGAACAGAGAACTTTTCGTTCCTGCCTCCAGTTTTGCGTTGCCAAGAACACCAGCCTCGCCGCAAGTGCACAGCAGAAGGCGGCAGAAGCAAAGCACCCGCTCTACAGTATCCCCCACAAAAAAGAAAAAACCGAGAGGTGCCCTCTCGGTTTTTTTCTTTACTCTAGGGAGTGCTGACACTACTCTGAAATAGCCGGTTTCAAGAAAAATTTTGAGCAATTTTCGGCGAGGAGAACGAGGGCGGGCGGACGCGCTCCAAGAACGACGATCCGAAAAGCGCTGAAATTTGCTTGTAAACAGCTTTGAACGAGTAGTGTCCCCCCCTAAATAAACACCGCCGCGCGCAGCTGCTCCGTCAGCTCCCGTGCCGCCGCGCGCACCGCGTCCTTCCAGTCGCCGCCCGGCGCGGTTTTCCACGCACCGATAATCCCGCGCGAGGAATTTATTATCGCGCCGCTCGCCGTACCGCTGCCCGCTCCGCGAAACGCGGCCGCAACGTCGCTTGCCGTTGCGCCCTGCGCGCCGACTCCGGGCACGAGAAAAAACGTCTTCGGCATCTGCCGCCGCATTTTCGCGAGAACCTCCGGGTATGTCGCGCCGATTACCGCGCCGGCGCGCGTAAAGCCCGCCGCGCCGGCTGTTTCGGCCGCGAAGTCCTCTATCAGCCGCCCCATTTTCTCATAAACAAGCTCGCCGCCGGACAGCTCTAGATCCTGCAGCTCGCCGGAGGAGGGGTTTGAGGTCTTGACGAGGACGAAAATCGTCTTGTCCTCACGGACTGCGACCTCTAAAAACGGCTTCAGGCAGTCCGTTCCTAGATATGGGTTAACCGTTGCGCTGTCAAAAGAGTAAGGCGCGGTTGTCACTCCCCCGAGCTTCACGGAACCGAGCAGCGCCTCGGCGTACGCCGCGCTTGTCGGGCCTATATCACCGCGCTTTGCGTCGCAAATGACGTACATTCCGGCTGCTTTCGCCTCGTCGCCGATCGCCTTCATTGCGGAAACGCCTGCCGGACCCAGCCGCTCAAAGTAAGCGGACTGAATTTTCACAGCGGGGACAATATCCGCCGTTGAGGCAATTATCGCCTTGCAAAACTGCAAATATGCCGCTGAAAGCGCCTTTTCAGAAAAGCCGTGACGTGAGATTGCCGCATCCAGCAGCTCCTGCGGTATGAGCGCGTCCGTCGGGTCGAGCCCGACGCAGATGGGTGAGCGAAGACGGGAGATTTTTTCCTGCAGAATATCAAAGGACATATGCGGCCTCGCGATTAAGCTTTTTCTTGCTCAACGAGCTGAATCGTCATGCCGTCGGGATCCTTTATAAAAAAGAACCGAACGCCGGCGTGCGGAGAAACGGTATCGCCCGCCGCAATACCGAGAGCGGCGAGCCTTTCCCGCGTCTCTTCAAGCGAGCTGACCTCAAAGCCCCAGGAAATGTCACGCCCCGCGTCGGTTTTGTGTCCGGCCTCGCCGCCGATAAGCTCAATTTTTGTGCCGCCGCCGCCTAAAAAGACGATTTCGTGCGTTCCCGCCGAAAATCGCGCGTCAATCGGCAGCCCGAGGGCCTCATGGTAGAATTTCAGCGATTCCTCAAGGTTTTTTACGGTCAGTGTACTGTGTATGAATTTCATGGATGCTCCTTGTTGGGTAAGGTTGAGATGTGATGTATTGGGTTTGGTTGCAATTTCACTTGACAGTGCTGCCGGCAATTAGTATAATGACGGCAGTCTGCGGCGCGGAAAAAAATAGACAAATATTTAGGCAAGTGAGAAAAACATCATGCTAAAGCATTTGATTTTAACGCTAATAATAACGTCTCAAATCGTTTGCGCCGCTCGTCCCGCCGCGCAAAGGCTTTCGCGTGAGATTTCGGGGCATTACGCCGCTGTAGAGGAGCTGTATACAATCAGAGGAGGAGGCAAACTTCAAGAAAAATTCGGACTTGGAAACTACGACTACAAATTTCCTCAAATTTTCGAATGGTATAACGACACTGCGTATATGAAAATAAATCTCGATATAGTAAACGAAATCCGGTCTTTTGCGTCGGAGCTTGATTATTTAAGCAGCCACGGACGCAACCTTAATTATGTAATAACACGTGCGGACGAAAAATATATCAGTATCCTTTTTTATGGCTATAATTACGATTCAAAATGGCCGTTGTACTTTGCGCTGACTTATGACGTGAAAACAGGCAATCGGCTTGAGCTTGAAGCTTTTGTTTCACGTGAGGAGTTAAAAAAGATTACAAATCACAGAAATTACATGGATACCTGCGTTCTAATGTTCATCGACAGCAGCGGCCTTAACAATGACGATTATTTTGAATTAAAACGCGATGTGCGTGTATACCGCACGCTGGTCGAAACGTTTATTACAAGCGCGTTTGAAGAGTATTATAAAGGGGAGTATGTGACTGAAACCGACGAGTTTGAATACGACGACGGAATTCGCCATTTTGAAGAAACATATTTTCTGACGGAGGACGGAGAGCGACTTTACGCACCCGAAATAAAAGGCTTCTTTCTAACCGATAACCGGTTAGTTTTGATTGCTCATAACGACGAATTCGAGTATCGGAGAATACACATGGCCTATTCGTTCCCTTTTATAGTCAATTAACTTGAAAAACGGCTCGGCTTTACGGTCTATTTGCCGCAGTGCTGCGTCGTCGTCCTTGCCGGGGTACGACACGCCTGCGTCCTCCTCCTGGCAATGCCAAAAATATCCGCGCAAATCCAAACCGCTTTTCAAGTTAATTGACTATAAATTCGAATAGCATAGCCAATTGATTACACGTCCTGTGCAAATCCCCCTGCTCTCACAGGGGGATTTTTTGCTGCTTAATTCAGCCTGCCGCCTACTTCTTGTAGAACTCGTGGCCGTACCTTGTGACCTCGCCCATAACGACCATGTTCTTGCGCAGAACCTCTTTGTCGTCAATAGCACCGAGGAAGCCGCCGCACCACGCAAAGCCGCCGTCCGGCGCGAGCGAGTCGATTGTCGCGTGAACAGACGCGATAAGCTCCTCGTCCGTAACGTCGGGCTCAAGCAGTCTGCCGCGTCCGTCCCAGCCGCCGCCGATTGCGAGGCGCTTGCGCCCGTCCTTGCCGTCGTACTTTTTCTTGACGGCGACGAGGTCGTTGCAGGTCTGCGCGGGCTCCCACATGTTGATTCCGATTTCAACGAGCTGGTCAATAATGCTTTCGCACTTGCCGCAGTTATGCATTGTCATCAGCTTGCCGCGCTCTGCCGCCATATCCGCCCAGCGCTTGTGGCGCGGAAGCAGGAACTCGCGGTACATTCCCGGCGAGATAAACGGTGAGCCCCAGGCGGCCGTATCGTCCATAAACGTGCAAATGTCAGGATTGTACAGGTCGATTGTGTTTTTTGCGACCTCTATGTAAAAGTCGGCGATGTAGTCAAGCAGCGCGTGAACCTCCTCCGGGTCCTCCGCCATTGCCATCATTGCGCCCTCAAAGCCCATATACGAAACAATGTTCTGGAAGTAGCCGAAATGCAGGTTCAGCGCCATAGCCGACTGCGTGCGGTCTATGCGGGAGTCCTCGATGTCTTTTTTGACCATCGCCTCCCAGTCAATCCCGGAAATATCCGGCGCCTTGATAACGTCGCGCCATTTCGTTATATCGTCAAGGATAAAGTTGTTCGGTTCCGGAATGAGCGCCTCGCCCGTCTCGTAGGTCGCAACATAGTTCACGCCCCAAATGTCCTTGCCGCCCTTATTCTTGCGGTGCTGTATGAGCAGATCCGGCTCAAGCATTACGTTTGCGGGGTTGTAGTCGCTGCCGGGCATTTTGCCAAAGGTGTACTGCGGAACCCACTCCGGGATCTCTCCGCGCAGCATGCGCAGGTAATTTTCCTTTTCCGTCAGGCTCGTCTTGCC
>JAISTA010000193.1 GCA_031272845.1 Oscillospiraceae bacterium | reverse complement strand
GTAGTTGCCGCGTCCGTCAAAGGAGTTTGCCGAGATTCCGCGAAAATCGCGGACGCGCGGCAGTGCGACGTTGAACAGTCTGTCAAGAAATTCCCACATTTTTTCGCGGCGCAGCGTTACTTTAACGCCGATTGCCATGCCCTCGCGGAGCTTAAAGTTCGCAACGGACTTTTTCGCTTTTGTGACAACGGCCGTTTGACCGGTTATTGTCGTAATGTCGCGGGCAATCGCGTCAATTGCTTTCGAATTGTCTCTTGCGTCTCCCGCACCGACGTTGATAACGATCTTGTCAACACGCGGAACCTGCATAACGGACTTGTATTCGAACTTTTTCATTAAGGCAGGCGCGATTTCCTGCTCATACTTTGTTTTAAGTCTCGGCATTTCGCAACCCCCCTAAAATTTTTCGCCGCATTTTTTACAAACGCGCTTTTTGTCTTTGCCGCCGTCTTTTGTGATGGTTATCTCGTGGCCGACGCGTGTGCCTTTTCCGCATTTCGGGCATACGAGCTGAAGCTTCGCGACATAAATCGGCGTTTCCTTCTGGATAATACCGCCCTCTTCGCCCTGACGGCGCGGCTTCTGGTGGCGTGAGGCGACTGATACGCCCTCGACGACCGCCTTGCCGGCCTTGGGGTTAACGGACTGAACCTTGCCGGTCTTGCCCTTGTCGCGCCCTGAAAGGACAAGCACGGTATCGTTTGTTTTGATATTCATTTTTGTCCCTCCTATATAACTTCCGGCGCAAGGCTGAGTATCTTCATATAGTCCTTGTCGCGCAGCTCGCGCGCCACAGGCCCAAAGATACGCGTACCGCGCGGATTCTTGTCGTCACGGATTATAACCGCGGCATTCTCGTCAAACCGGACATAGGTTCCGTCCGTGCGGCGGACTCCGCGCACGGTGCGGACAATAACCGCCTTGACGACGTCGCCCTTTTTGACCTGTCCGCCGGCCGCGGCCTTTCGGACGGAGCAGACGATAACGTCGCCGATGTTTCCGTATTTTCTTTTAGAGCCGCCGAGAACCCGGATGCACTTTACGATTTTCGCGCCCGTGTTGTCGGCAACCTTAAGGTAGCTTTCCTGTTGAATCATACTCCGGCCCCCTACTTCGCTCTCTCGATAATCTCAACAAGGCGCCAGCGCTTATCCTTTGACAGGGGGCGCGTTTCCATAACGGTCACGCGGTCTCCGATTTTGGCGTCGTTAAGCTCATCGTGAGCCTTTAATTTGTATGTCCTGCGCATAACCTTCTTATAGAGCGGGTGCGCGACGCGGTCTGCAACCGCGACAACAATGGTTTTTTCCATCTTGTCTGAAACGACAAGACCGGTTTTAGTCTTACGCAGTGAATCGCGTTTTTCCTGAGCCATAGTTACGCATCCTCCCCTTTGGTGATTTTAGCAAGCTCCGCGCGGCGGATTTCCGTCTTGACGCGGGCAATATCCCGCCGAACCTCGCGCAGGCGAATCGGATTTTCGAGCTTGTTTGTCGCATGCTGAACACGCAGCATAAACAAATCCTTCTTCAGCTCTTCAAGCCTTTCCGGCAGCTTGTCTTCCTTGATTTTTCTGACTTCTTTAATGTTCATTATTCGTCACCGCTCGCCTTCTGCGCCTCGCGCATGATAAATTTGGTCTTTACCGGCAGCTTGTGGGACGCAAGACGGATCGCCTCGCGGGCGACCTCTTCGGTTACGCCGTCAATCTCGAACATAACGCGACCCGGCTTTACAACCGCGACCCAGTATTCGGGAGAACCTTTACCGGAGCCCATGCGCGTCTCAGCCGGCTTTGTTGTGACCGGCTTATCCGGGAAAATCGTGATCCAAACCTTGCCTCCGCGCTTCATATAGCGGTTCATCGCTATACGCGCGGCCTCAATCTGATTTGCCGTAATCCAAGCCGGCTCAAGAGCGACAAGCCCGAACTGACCGTACGTAATCTCCGTTCCGCGAGTTGCGCGGCCTGTCATTCTGCCGCGCTGCTGCTTGCGGTGCTTAACTCTTTTAGGCATTAACATTAGCTGTTACCTCCGTCTGTCGGGGCGCTGTCCGTTCTCGGCGCGGCATCCGCTCTCGGAGCGCCGCCCTGGTAGCCGGTACGCTGTCCGCCGCCCTGGTAGCCGCCTGTGCGCTGACCGCCCTGATACCCGCCGGAGCCTTGTCCGCCCTGGTAACCGCCGGTGCGCTGGCCGCCCTGATAGCCGCCCGAACGCTGCCCGCCCTGATACCCGCCGGAGCGGGGTGCGCGGCGGTCGCCTCTCGGCTTTCTGTCGCGTGCCTTGCCGCCGGCCTCGATAACGCGGGGCGCGGAGCGAAGTGTCTGCGACAGAATCTCGCCGTTGTATACCCAAACCTTGACGCCGATGCGTCCGTAGGTCGTCTTCGCCTCGGCAAAGCCGTAGTCGATGTCCGCGCGGAGCGTCTGCAGAGGGATTGTTCCCTCGTGGTACGTCTCACTGCGCGCGATTTCCGCGCCGCCGAGACGGCCGGACACCATAACCTTGATTCCGCGCACACCGAGCTTCATAGCCCGCTGCATGGAGTTTTTCATCGCCTTGCGGAAACCGATACGGCGCTCAAGCTTCTGGGCGATGCCCTCCGCTACAAGCTGTGCGTTCGCATCCGGGCTTTTTACCTCGACGATTGAAATCGCGATGTTTTTGCCCGTTCTTTTCTGCAGCTCCGCCTTGAGCTTTTCGATTTCCTGACCGTTGCGTCCGATAACGACGCCCGGCTTTGAGCAGTGGATTATAACACGCACGCGCGCGTTGTCGCGCTCAATCTCAATCTTCGGGATACCGGCGGCGCCGAGCTTGCCGTGCAGATACTCGCGCAGACGATAATCCTCAACAACAAGGTCTCCGACCTTGTCCGGACGGGCATACCAGCGGGAATCCCAGTCTTTGATTACGCCGACTCTAAAGCCGTGCGGATGTACTTTCTGACCCATAACCGTTAACCCCTCCCTACTTGATTTCCGTAACCGAAACGGTCACGTGTGATGTGCGTTTGTTGATGCGGAAGCCTCTGCCCTGCGCTCTCGGCATCATTCTCTTGAGAATCGGGCCGGGATCCGCCTGCGTCGCCGAAACGTAGGTTTCGGTGACGTTAATGCCGTATCTGTCCGCCGCGTTTGCTGCGGCCGACACAACAAGCTTCTCGACAATCTTCGAGGCTGCCTTCGGCGTTGCGCGCAGCAGTCCGATTGCTGTTGTGTAGTCCTTACCGCGAACCAGATCGCAGACGATTTTGACCTTGCGCGGAGCAATACGCACGAACATCGCGCGCGCGCTCGTTGTGACCGCTTCCTCGTCAACCGTTTTCGGAGCCTTGAACTGCTTGCGCGGCTGTCCGGCGGTCTGCTGCTTTTTCTTTTTCGGAGCGGCCTTGCCCTTTGACGCAGACTTTGCGGCCTTTGTCTCAGGAGCCGGCTCTTCCGCCGGAGCTTCCTCAGCCGGTGCCTCTTCAGCGGCGGCGTCCTCTGTCTCGGCGGCCTCTTCGGCCGTCGAAGGAGCTTCTTCGACCGCTTCGGTCGCTTCAGCTGCTGCTGCTGTTTCTTCGGCGGATTCCGTTACGGCTTCAGTCTCTTCGGCCGTCACGTCTTTGATTTCTTCTGACATATGCTTTCCGCCTCCTTATTTAGTGTTCTTGCCGCCCGCGTGGCCGCGGTAGGTGCGTGTCGGCGCAAACTCACCGAGCTTGTGACCGACCATGTCCTCCGTCACGTAAACCGGAACGTGCTTGCGTCCGTCATGGACTGCGAGCGTGTGCCCGACAAAGGACGGGAATATCGTGGACGCGCGCGACCAGGTCTTTATGACCTGCTTTTCGTTTTTCGCGTTGAGCGCGTCTATTTTCTTGAGAAGATACGGTGCCGCAAAGGGGCCTTTCTTAACGCTTCTTGACATAATTAAGTTAACCTCCCTTTGCTTAGCGCCCGCTGCGGCGGCGTACAATGTACTTATCCGTGCGGTGGTGCTTTTTGCGTGTCTTGTATCCGAGTGTCGGCTTGCCCCATGGGGTAACAGGCCCTGAGCGTCCGATCGGGGCTTTGCCCTCGCCGCCGCCGTGCGGATGGTCTACCGGGTTCATAACCGAGCCGCGAACCGTCGGGCGGATGCCCATATGGCGTTTGCGTCCGGCTTTACCGATGGACACGTTCTGATGGTCTATGTTGCCGATCTGGCCGATCGTCGCGCGGCACTCGATCCGCACGAGTCTGTACTCGCCCGACGGCATACGCAGCTGCGCCATTTCGCCTTCTTTTGCCATAAGCTGTGCCTGTCCGCCGGCTGAGCGGACGATCTGTCCGCCGCGTCCGGGCGAAAGCTCAACATTGTGGATGATGGTACCGACCGGGATGTTCTTTATCTTCAGCGAGTTGCCGGGCTTGATGTCCGCGTCGTCTGACGAAAGGATCTTGTCGCCGGGATTCAGGCCTACAGGAGCCAGGATGTAGCGCTTTTCACCGTCCTCATATTCAATGAGTGCGATAAAGGAGGTTCGGTTCGGGTCGTACTCCAAGCGGAGGACTGTGCCGACCGCGTCGAACTTATCGCGCTTAAAGTCTATCAGGCGGTATTTCTGACGGTTTCCGCCGCCCTGATGGCGAACCGTGATTCTGCCGTAGGAATTGCGCCCTGCGTGCTTTTTCTTCGGCTCCGTGAGGCTCTTGATCGGCTTTGCTTTTTTATCTACGCCGTCGAACCCGGAGACCGACATATTGCGGCGCGCAGGCGTCGTCGGTTTATAATTCTTGATTGACATTTCTTAAGTCTCCCCGCTAAATCATGCCTTCAAAAAGCTCAATGCTCTTTGAATCGGGCGTTAGCTTAACAACAGCCTTCTTCCACGCCTTGCGCCGTCCCTCGGGATACCTGCCTGTGCGCTTTAGCTTGCCGTCGTAATTCAGGGTGTTGACCTTTTCGACGGTTACGCCGAAAATCTTCTCAACAGCCTCTTTGATCTGGATTTTATTCGCTCCGGGCAGAACCTCAAAGACGTACTTCTTTGAGTCAATGTCTTCCATTGATTGCTCCGAAATTATCGGGCGAATGATGATGTCATATGCAGTCGCGGCCATTATTTGAGCACCTCCGCAATTTTTTCGGCGGCAGTCTTGTCAATTACAAGCGTTTTTGCCTTGAGCACATCATAAACGGACACCGCGCCGTCTGTTGTGACGACCGCTCCCTTTATATTGCGCGCCGACTTGTAGACATTTGCCTGAACGCCGTCTGTGACGATATACGTCTTGCCGGAAACGCCGAGCTTGCCGAGAAATTCCGTAAACGTCTTTGTCTTGATTTCGTCCTGAGCCAGGCCGTCGATAACGTAAATCGCCTCGGACAGCACCTTGTCGGACAGTGCGGAGCGCAGTGCGAGCCGCTTCACCTTTTTGTTTACCGCGAACGTGTAGGAGCGCGGCTTGGGCGCGAAAACGATTCCGCCGTGCGTCCACTGCGGCGAGCGCGTCGAGCCCTGACGGGCGTTGCCCGTGCCCTTTTGGCGATAAGGCTTTTTGCCGCCGCCGGAAACCTCCGCGCGCGTCAGGCTGGACTGCGTGCCCTGCCGCTTTGCGGCAAGATGCGCCTTAACAACCTCGTGAACAACCGCCTCATTCGGCGTTATGCCGAAGACCTCGTCGGGGAGCGCAATGTCGCCAACAACTTCGCCTTTATTTGAATACAGTTTAACTGTTGCCATTTTTACGGCTCCTCCTATTTAGAATTCTTAACCGTGTTCTTAACGTACACGATTGATCCGCGAGCGCCCGGAACCGCGCCGCGAACCGCAATGAGGTTCAGCTCCGCGTCTACCTTTACAACGTCAAGGTTCTGAACCGTGACGCGCTCTGTTCCCATATGTCCCGCGCCGATTTTGCCTTTGAAAATACGCGACGGTGTTGACGTTGAGCCCATTGAGCCCGCGTGACGGTGAACAGGTCCGCCGCCGTGCGACATCGGCGTGCGCTGTGCGCCGTGGCGCTTAATCGCGCCCTGAAAGCCCTTGCCCTTTGAGGTTCCCGTTACGTCTACGCGGTCGCCGACGGCAAACGCGTCTGCCGTTATGACGTCTCCGACGGAGTAGGTGACCGCTTCGTCAAAGCGGAACTCACGCAGGTGCTTTTTGGGGGCGATTCCGCCCTTTGCGAGGTGCCCGAGCTCGGGTTTTGTTAGCTTCTTGGCTGCAACGTCGTAAAATCCGAGCTGCACGCCTGCATACCCGTCTGTTTCGGGTGTTTTGAGCGCGGTGACCGAGTTCGGTCCGGCTTCAATTACCGTAACGGGTATGACCTTGCCGACATCATCGAAAATCTGCGTCATTCCGACTTTGCGGCCGATGATTGCTTTTTGCAGTGCCATCTTATATTCCTTTTTGGATTGGTTATTGGTTGGCCGGATTTTCCGGGCAACGTGACCTGCGGGCGATTTTTCCATACTAAACGCTGCAACTCTGCATATAATATAGTGTAGCCGCCGCAAGGTTATTGGTTGACGGCCTTTGCCGCCAACATGACCCTAACTGAGCGTATTGCCCAATTGCGAGTAACGAATTAATCCGGGGCGCGTCCCCGGTGTGCCTGAATTACAGCTTCAGCTCGATTTCAACGCCGGCCGGAAGCTCAAGATTCATGAGCGTGTCAACCGTTTTCTGCGTCGGGCTGAGGATGTCTATCAGGCGCTTGTGCGTCAGGCGCTCAAACTGCTCGCGCGAGTCTTTATACTTATGCACGGCGCGCAGTATTGTGATGATTTCGCGTCTTGTGGGAAGCGGAATCGGTCCCGCGACCTTTGCGCCAGTGCGCTTTGCGGCTTCTACTATCTGGGAAGCGGCCGAGGACAGAAGCTGGTGGTCGTAGGCCTTGAGCCTGATTCTGATTGATTTTGATGCCATTTTTGTGGATACTCCAAAATGATTTTTTGAAGCGGTTTGTTCATAGAGTAATTAACAACGCTATCGAGTGTATCACTTCGCCTGAAATTCAAACGGGCCTGTTCCGACCCGCAATCGACGACGATATACACATTTAAGACACAAGTAAGCCCGCGTTCTTAATTGCCGCCCGATTACACGCTGCGCCGCTGAACAACCGCGCCGCGCCGAACATACTCCGCAGAAGTTACCGCGTTTTTGCGCGCAATCTTCTGTTTCACCGCATTGCCGCTTAATTTTGGGCGCAAAAGCCCCCAAATATGCGAACTCTACGATTATATCAAAAGCCGTTGCTTATGTCAAGCACAAATTTGGTGGTAAGTATTGGAATTTTTGCGTTTGCGCCGCCCGCGCCTTTACTGCTCGCGCGCGCTTCCCGTAAAGTCCCAGCCGCGTATAAGCCAGCGCTCAAGCTTACTGCGAACCGACTGACGGTCCCGCATATATTCCGGTATCGCGTTCCAGATTTCCTCGCAGTAGGCCGATATAACCGCCACGTCCTCCCGAACCTTGCAGGCGGCGGAAGAGCCGTCGTCCGTCCAAAAAAACGCGGTTTCGTCTCCGAAAACAATCATCCGAGTGCGCAGCGTCTCGAAATAAGCCGCCGGCAGTATACAAACCTCATACATCCTTTGATTTTTCAGCGCGTCATACATCGCCGTGAGCTGGTCTAAAAGATACGCGCCCGTAGTCCAAACCCTGCGGCCGACAACGTCTGACAGCTCGCGCATTAACGTGCGGCGCTTTAGCAGCGCGTCCTCAATATCGTCCTCGCAGAATATAAGGCGCACGGGATAGGTCGCGTTGACAATGGCCGTGTTTTGCACTAAAACGCCGAACCTTGACCGGAGCAGCTCTATCTCCTCCGGCTTGAGCATAAACACCTCGGCAAAGCGCTCCAGAGAGCGGATTCTCCAAAACGGCATTCGCACAAACAGGTAACACGGCTTGTCAAGACGCAGCTCCGCGTCGCCCAAAAAGCTGGCCGGGTTTCGCGCAATGTCCATGTGCAGCATCGGCTCGGCTGTGCTCAGCAGCTCCTGAAGCTGCTCATAACGCCGCGAGATCTCAGCCTCGTCGTAAAACAGCTCAGAGCGCGTCGTATGGCCGCCGGCGGCGCTCTCCGCGTAAAGCTCCACGGCGCATTTTCCCCGGATTACGCCGATAAGCCGGTTTTCGCCTGTCATCCCGTCAGCCTTGCCGTAAAAGCGGCGGCAATGACCCGAAATATAATACGGGAGCAGCTTCGTAAAATACCGCTTTTGGTAGCTGCTCGCTTTTCCGTTCGCCACAAGCTGCGTAATGACATGGCCGGCGTCGGACAGCTCCCGAAATTTCATCTCCAGCTTGCGGGAAAACTCTTCGTCGTCAAACATTGCAAGGCGGCCGAAATGCGCAATATAAATCTCTTCCGGCTCGGCCTGCTCAAGCGCCTTATCCATAAAGGCGAGTAACCGGCGCTGACCGTAGGCTTTGTTGCCCGCGTCCGTCGGGTCGTCATACTCCGGCTTTTCGCGGTCGAACAGGCGCGCAAGCTTTTCCTTGCGCCGCTCAAGGCTTTCCGGTTCCATTTGGTGCACGTCGGTCAAAAGACGAAACAGCAGGGCGTTTTGCTCCTCGTGCGTTTCACACGGCTCAGCCGGAAAACACAGCCGCAAAAATGCCGGCAGTCTGCTTTGTTCGCCTAATTTCCCGTCAAATTCCCATATGAGCGCGGCGAGTCCTTGTAAAAAACGTCGTCCCGGCATTATTCTGCGCTTGCCTGAGCGCCACCTGGAGACAAGCGTTCTGTCAAAGCCGAGCGAGTCAATGTCGCTCGCTTTGATTTGAAGCAAATCCATAATTACGCCGAAATTCGAGAGTGCTTTCATTTAAGAGGTATCCTTTCAAGGTCAATATCAGATAAAAAAAGCGTGTCCGTCCGCCCGCACGGCACAGCGTTTTTCATTATAGAGCATTTTCTTTTATTCGTCAACATATTTTTACATGGCCTAAAAGTTGACATTTTTTTGCGCTATCGTCATTTAACTTGAAAAGCGATTCGGAAAATTTCCGCCGAGCCAGCTTGCTTTTTAAGCTGTTTGACTACATTGCGCACTTCCAGCCCGCCGTCAAACGAAAAAACCCGCGAAAGCAATCACTTTTGCGGTTTTTTGTGTCCAAACAGCCCGCACAGTCTGAGCTGCGCGGTGCTTCTTACTTCAGATACGTCACAAGCTGCGGCAGACCCTCTATCTCAACCGTCACCGTGTCCCCGGCAGTCAGCCAGACTCGCTCGCCCTTCGGCTTTCCGAGCTGAACTCCGGCAGGCGTTCCCGTAAAGATGATGTCGCCCGCCTTTAGCGCAAAATATTTGGACGCCGCCGCAACAATTTCGCGCGGCGAAAAAATCATATTCCCGGTTGAGCCGTTTTGCTTAAGCTCGCCGTTGACATACGTGCAGATGTACTTTTCCTCATAGGGCGACCAGTCGGCGGCGGGCACGACGTCAAAATTCACGGGCGCAAAGCCGGGAAAGCTTTTTCCGATAAGCCACTGCCCGGAGATAAACTGGCAGTCCCGCGCGGAAAGGTCGTTTCCCGCCGCGTAGCCGTAAATGCGGCTGTCGGCCTCCTGCTCGGAAATGTTGTACGCGTCCGCTCCGAGAACGATTACAAGCTCGCCCTCATAGTCAAAGCAGCGCTGCGTGCGCGGCAAAAGCACGTTTGACTTGTTCGGAACAAGCGTATCCGAAAATTTTGAAAAAAACATCGGCTGCGGCGGGACCTCGCCCTTGGTCTCCTCCGCGTGGTCGCGGTAATTCAGCCCGACGCAGATTATCTTTGACGGTGAAAGGTGCATTTTTCGCTTCTCCTGAGTAAAAATATTCTTTAAGCGGCTAGCTCCTGTGAAGGGTCAGCTTGCTTTCTGTTTTCTTCAAAATCCTCACGATATTCGCTCTGTGACGCACGATAAGAAACAGCGCGGATATTCCGGCAACACACCAGTCAAACGCGCTGCCCTCGGCAAACACCATCAGGAATATCGGGTAAGCTGCCGCGCCGACAATAGAGCCGAGAGACACATAGCGGGAAAGCAATACCGCGAGAATAAAGATTATCCAGCAGCAAATCGCCATTTTCCAGGAAACAAACCAAACAAGCGTGCCGAGAGCCATAACGGTTTTTCCGCCGCGGAATTTGTAGAAAACCGGGTACGCGTGCCCCAGCATGCAAAACAGACCGGCTCCTATAGTCCCCGTTTCCTTTGTAAAGCCCGCAAAGCCCGGAAAGCTGATGAACTTAAATAAGTATCCGCAAAGCACAACCGGCACCGCCGTTTTCAGCGCGTCAATCAAAAACACAAACAGCACGGTTTTTTTGCCGAAAACGCGGTAGTAGTTCGTGAGCCCCGCGTTTCCGCTGCCGAAATTCCGGATGTCCTTGCGGTAAAACGCAAAGGAACAGACGATAGCGCCGTTAACGCTGCCGCATATATAGGCAAGAATCAGCCCCGCGAGGAGTACGCCGAGGCGAAGTCCGGGGTTCAGGGTGTTGTTTGCGACTACTTCTGTTAGAAAAAGCATTTTTTGAATCCTTTTTTTGTTAGCAATTATGTTTTTGGGGCGGGGTGGTGATTTTACTTGCCGCGTTGTTGAAGTTCTTTTCAACGCAAATCTATAGGCGGGAACGAAAAGTTCTCTGTTTGGGGCGGGTGCGGAGTTTGAAATTGGGATTCAGCTGTTCTTCGGTTCACTGCAAGAGCGCCTACGCGGCGGGCGGTTACTTTTTCCGCTTCGCCGGACATCGTCCCCAAAAAGGGGCGACTTCTTTTAGAAAGAAGCAAATCTTTTTTTATGCCGGGCAGGCGGAGGTGCTGCAATGTAGTCCCTACCCACACCGTGAGAAGTGCGGTGGTGTGCGCGAATGCTTCAGCACCGCCGCACGCAGGGGCGAAGCCTGTGCGGCGCTAAAGACTTAGGTTAGGTTGCTGGTGTGCGCGAGGTGCGGTGGGGGGTGGTTACCGGAAGGACTGTACTGCTACGATCGCTGACGCATGCTCTAGCGGCAATGCGGTGCGTGTCCCGACGCGGCGAGAGTTGTTGCGGCAGCAGGTGCGTCCTTGCGGGGCGGTTGCGTCCCCCGTTACCACAACGTTTCTGTAGGGGACGGCGTCCTCGA
>JAISTA010000164.1 GCA_031272845.1 Oscillospiraceae bacterium | reverse complement strand
GATTCCGGCGTGGGTCGCAGTAATCGTCGGAGTGGTTCTGCTCGGAGGCTGCCTCGTCGGGCTGATTGCCGTTGACCTCGGACGCGGCGAGGTTGAGCGTATTGACGAAAAAATCAAGCTAAAGACGTTCGATTGGAAAATGCTCGTGATTGACGTTGAAGCGCTCACGGCGAAATCGCTGGATTTGAAGCCGCTGCTTGACGCGGTGAAGTGCAGCGACCCGGTGACAAGCTCCGCGCTTGCGGAGGACGACGAGAAAATCCGTGACGGCGTTGCCGCGCTTGAACTGGCGATTGGCGCAGGCGATAGCGCGCGCGTGAACGAGTTGCTTATTACGCTTCAGCGGCAGATAAAAGACCGAAATAACCGGGCGAAATTGCTGAAATAACGAGGGGTAGCCATGGAAAAAATTAAAGGGCGAAATCAAATGCAGCGAGTGTGGTAAAACCTGTATTGGTAATACTTCACATCGAAAATAGTAGTGGTGTGTGGATGGGCAGGTTAGATGAGCGAAATCAAAATGTTGTTAATTATTATACTATCGTTCGTGATAAATACAGCGTAGAGGTTCGCTGTTCATATTGCAAGAAAACGAATTTACAACAACGGAGCGGTGAATATGGCAATCTTCAAATGTAAAATGTGCGGCGGGGATGTGACCGCCGACGCGCAGAACCCGAACGTCGGCGTCTGCGATTCGTGCGGGAGTACAATGACTTTGCCGAGCGCGGGTGATGACCGCCGCGCGAATTTGTTCAACCGCGCGAACAATTTTCGTCTGCAAAACGAGTTTGACAAGGCTCTGACCGCGTACGAAAATGTTCTGAATGAGGACGATAACGACGCCGAGGCGCACTGGGGTGCGGCGTTGTCACGCTTCGGCGTGGAGTACGTCGAGGATCCGCGCTCCCACGAGCGCGTCCCGACAATACATAGGGTGCAGTACGAGCCGTTTCTGCGAGACGCGGATTATCTCGCGGCGATTGAACACGCGCCGGACGGCTACTCGCGGTCGCTTTACGAAAAAGAAGGACAGGCAATTGCGGAGATTCAGAGGGATGTTCTTGCGCTTGCCGCGAATGAACAGCCGTTCGATGTGTTTATCTGCTACAAGGAAACGATGGACGGCGGCAGCCGCACGAAGGACAGCGTGGACGCGCAGGAGATTTACCAGCAGCTGACGGATGACGGCTACAAAGTCTTTTTCGCGCGGATTACGCTGGAGGACAAGCTCGGAAGTCAATACGAGCCTGTCATTTTCAGCGCGCTGAATTCGGCGAAGGTCATGCTCGTTGTGGGCAGTCAGCCGAAGAATTTCAACGCCGCTTGGGTGAAAAACGAGTGGTCGCGGTTCATCGCACTTGCGAAGAAAGACCGCGCAAAGCTGCTGATTCCGTGCTACCGCGACATGGACGCGTACGACCTGCCTGACGAGCTATCCATATTCCAGTCGCAGGATATGAGCAAAATCGGATTCATGCAAGACCTGATTCGCGGCGTAAAAAAGGTGCTGGACGTGAGTCGGCCCGCGCCGCAAGCCCCTGCTTCGGCTGTGACCGCGACTGCCGCCACGCCGGGCGTGGAGTCGCTGTACAAGCGCACCATGCTGTTCCTTGAGGACGGCGACTGGACGCAGGCGGAAGAATACTGCGACCGCATACTCGACATCGACCCGGAGTACGCTCCGGCGTATGTCGGAAAGCTCTGCGCGGAGCTGAAATGCCAAAAAGAGGAAGAAATTGTTCAGGCAAGAGTTTCTGATTACGCTGCCGCGCAAACAAATAAAATTCCGGCAATCAAGCGGTACCGGGAAGAAATGGGTTTGGGTTTAGTTGAAGCAAAAGCGGCGGTTGAGGAAAGGATAGCAAAAGATTCATCTTTGGACTCAAACAAGCACTTCAAAAACGCACTCAGATTTGCTGATGCCGCGCTTCGCGCTAGGCTTGAGGGCTACGCCGCTGAGGTGGTGCGTCGCATTGAAGAAAACCGTCGTATTGAGGCGCAAAAAGCTGAGCAAGAACGCTTGGCGCGAGAAGCAGCACAAAAAGAAGAGGAAGAAAGAATACGTCAGCAGCAAATCATAGCGGAGCGCTTGGCTGAGGAAGCTCGTCTTGAGGCGGAACGCAAAGCCGAACAAGATCGCATTGAGGCCGAACGTCAAGCGGAAGAAAAGAACCACGCCGACTACCAAGCCGCATACAAAAACGGACAGATCGCAAAATCCGCCGCCGCGCTGAGTGCGGTTGCGGCCGCGTTCCGCGCACTTGGCGACTATCACGATTCGGCGGCGCAAACGGAGCGATTCGACAAATTGGCGGCGGAGAAGAAGGCGCGGCTCAAGCTTTGCTCGTCGATTGCGGTTGCCGCGATAGCTATCCTTATTATTATAACCCTGGTGGTTATCCAGGCAGTAAAATACCGCGCGGCGGAACAACTTCTTGCAAACGGCAGGTACGACGAGGCAATCGCCGCGTTTGAGGCTCTTGGCGACTACAGGAACGCACAAGACTTAACCGGACAAGCCCTGAAACAACAACTATCAATAGCCGCTGTCGGCAGCACAGTAACCTTCGGTGATTTTGAATGGCGCGTATTAGATAGAGCGGAAAACAAACTGCTTATAATCACAAACATAATCGTTAAAAACAGCGCGTACAACGAAGAATACGTATCAACAACGTGGGCGCAGTGTACTTTGCGAGAATATTTGAACGGAACATTCTATAATGAGTTCAGCGATGCGGAAAAGGCGTTAATCGCCGATACAAACGTTGTAAACGCCGATAATCCGAATTATGATACAGACGGCGGCAACGATACAACGGACAAGATATTCCTGTTATCGATTGACGAGGCGAACAAATATTTCAAGAACAATGCTGACCGGGCAATCGGCAGCTGGTCGTGGCTTCGGTCACCCGGCCACAATAGCAATAGCGCCGCGATAGTGGCCAGCACTGGCTACGTCAGCGCCTATGGCTACGCTGTGATATACACTCCAGATAGTGTTCGTCCGGCTATGTGGGTAGTTGCGGGGGAGTAGAATATGGGTAAGGGGAAACCGCTATGCTCCCGCCAAATGATGGAAGTATGTGGGGATACGAAACGTATAAACAGACGGGGCGCTATAATAAAGCGACACAGCTTGAGTTTTTTTTGAGGCGGCTTGGATTCTGTACGCTATGGCTGAGGACAGAACCACGGCGTTGCTCTTTTATATCGGTTTTGTGAATGGTAAAAATCGGGCGAGTGTAATAAAAAAACAAAAAAGTCAACCCGCATATTCGTGTAATATGTGGGTTGTCCCAAAACCGCAATTATGGATTTGATAAACCAAGCTCAAAAATTCGTGCCATACGCAAAATGTTTTGTTGGGCGCAGGCAGATTTGTTTGCGGAAAATGATAGCGCCTATACGGTTGTCCTACGTGAAGTTCCCAGATTTATCGCCGTTGCAGGCAGAGCTTGAGACATTAGACAAATGGCGCGATAAGCGTAATGAATTTATCCGCGCCTTGTTTAATAAGGACGCTGCAATAATCAAGCACGAACGCGAGTCGCTCACGGCTGCTTTAACGGCAATCCGTCAAATTGACGGCTATATAAGGTAAGTTAAGAAAGCTGAAGATTTGCGCAAAAAATATAGCATTCAATAATCTGAAAGCAATGTTTTTTCACAATATCATAGGTTGCCGGAGCTTCTCAGGTGAAGCTCCGGCAATTTTATTTATTTCGCCAAAATGAAAAAATGATTGAACTCCCCCTTGACAAGACAGGAAGCACTTGTAGTTACACCGCCCGACCGGTATAAAAAATATTTGCTTCTTTCTAAAAGAAGTCGCCCTTTTTGGGGACGATGTTCGGCAAATCCCCAAAAAGTAACCGCCCGCCGCGCAGGCGCTCCGGCCTTGCCAAGAAGAACAACCGAGTCCTAATTCCAAAACCCGCAACACCCCAAACAGAGAACGCCTCGTTCCCGACCCCAGCTTCCCGTCGCAAAGAACGCCCACTCTCGCCGCAAACCCAAACCTCCGCCAAAGCAAAAAGCCGGAACCGAGGTCTCTACCCCGGTTCCGGCTTTTTTGTCAGCTTATCCGGCTCGTCGCCTTACTCCCCGGCAAGCCGGACTACCAGCGCCGCCGTTTTCTCCTTGAACCCGTTGTTGCCGGAAAAGGACGTTTTCTCGATATTCATCGGACAAAGCACGTATTCCCGTGAGCCGAAGCCCAAGTCCGCAAACGCGTAGCTTGCAAGCTCAATCGCGCCGAGCGCCGTGCTTTCAGGCGAGCCTCCGTAGGTCAGAACCGTGCCGAAGCGGCGCGCGGGATCCGGTGTGCGCTTGCCGCCGTATTTCCATGGGTCGTAGTTGACATAAAAGCGGTCAATTAAAACCTTGACCGTTCCGGGCAGATTCGTATAGTACAGCGGTGCCGCGAGAAGCGCGATTTTTGCGGTCAGCAGCCGTGAAATAAGCTCCGTCGCGTCGTCTGAAAACACGCACACGGGCTCGCCCTTGCACGTGTCGCACCCGACGCAGGGGTGAATTTTCATATCGCGGATGTTGTAAATCGCGGCGTCAATTCCATGCTCGGCGAATTGCTGTACCGCAAACGCGGCGATTGCGTCCGAATTCGCGCCGGCGCGCGGACTGCCGTTTATGATAATTGCTTGTTCCATTGCGGATTCCCCCGGTTGGTGTTCTTATGCGGGTTGCGGCATATCAGCGAAGTACGCGCTTGTCAGCCGCAGTGATTTTTTATTAGGTTCTCGATTTCGCGTTGATCGTTTTTGCAAGGGCGTTTCGGCTTTCGAGAACCTCGGCATATGTATCTGATAGTTCTCGTTCGTTCAGTAAAACTGCCAAATCTGCATATACGCAAACGCCTGACAAATCAAATAGTTCGTCCAATATGTCTTCCTCGGTGTCGTTTTGTCCGGAATATCCGTACAGATCGACAAGTCTCTTGTAGGAATCAAGCACATATCCGCCTACATCAGACAATTCCATTTTACCGTCAAGAAATTGGTCGCACTTGTCCAAAGACTCCACAGCGACGTTGTAAATGCCGTCGCGAACATTCTTTGGCTTGCCGCCGCAACCGGTGATGGCGGCAAGCAATAAGCAGCTTGTGATTATTGCAATAATTTTTTTCATTTCGTCTCCTATATTGTCCTATTGTTATATTTCGCATAGCAGCTGATGCATTATAAACCATCTACTCGCGCGTTTTTATTCCGACATCTTCTGCAAGATAATTTCTTGTTCTCAATATTGAAGTGATTTGATCAGATATATCCCGGTCTCCATTGTAATTGTGGAGATTATAGTTAGCAGTGGCAAGTGATAACGTCAAAGAGCTCAAGGATATGGAAATGGTCTGCTCCTCGTCATTTAGCTTTTCATAATCATACTTTTCGTCAAGCTTCTCAACAATTCTGCTAACCTGCTTATATGCATCGCCGCAATCTATTTGGTCGTCGAGAAATTGATCACATATTGCTATGACTTCAGTTGCTGATTTTCGAATCGAATTTCGGACACAGCCTGCCGTTGCGGCAAGCAGCAGGCAGGCCGTAATTATTGCTATAGCTTTTTTCATTTTGCACCTTATTTACTTATAAATTTCCGCACGACGTATGCGGTTAAACGCAGTTTATACCTTAAATCAAAGGTGCGCCCCCCCCGCCGGAATCGGCCGCGTCAGCACACCCCGCCGGACAGACGTTACACTGCCCTCTTTGTTTGTGTGCGCCGCAGCGCTTACCCTGCGCGGCGGCGCACACAAAAAAGTTTTATTTTCCGAAGCCGCTCCATACCGGAACGCCTGTGTAGGTTTTCGCCTGCTCCTCTCCGCGCTCAACGCGCAGTGCGCCGGCTGCCAGCGCCTCAAGCTCAAACTCGCCCGGCATAACGACGACCTCGGCAATCCAGCCGAGATATTCCGCCATTTTCGCTGTAAACGTTTTGTCGTTTGAGATGCCGCCGGTAAGGACAATCGCGTCCACCTTGCCCTGCAGAGCAACCGCCATCGCGCCCGCGTACTTGGCGTTCTGGTAGATCATGCCCTGATAATAGACCTCAGCGGTTTTGTCGCCGCTCTCGGCCAACTTTTTCACCTCGCGCACGTCCGCCGTGCCGAAAATATCCGTAAAGCCGCCGTTTTTGTTGAGCTTATCGGTCAGCTCCTTTTTCGTGTAGTCGCCGGAATAAGCGAGGTCAATAACCTTTGCGTACGGCAGGTCGCCCGCGCGCGTCGGCGTAATCGGTCCCGAGCCCTTTATGATGTCGTTCGAGTCGATCATACGGCCTTTTTTGTGCGCCGTGACGGAAATTCCGCCGCCGAGGTGGCAGATAACGAGGTTTACGTCCTCATATTTCGTGCCGCGCTCCTTGCAGAAGCGGATTGCGATTTCCTTCTGATTCAGCGCGTGAATGTGGCTCTCGCGGTAGATTCCCTTGACGCCGGCGACACGCGCCACATCCTCAAACTCGTCAACGTCCGGCGGATTTACGATATACGCTTTTTTGCCGTACTTATCGGCAAAACGTTTGCATATCTGCGAGGCTAGCTGCGCCGGGTGCTGACCTGTCATGCCCTTTGAGGCGTGCTCAACGAGCAGGTCGGTCACGGCGTATGTGCCGCCTGAAACAGACAGCAGCCCGCCGCCGCGGCCGGAGAAAACGTCTATATCCTCCATTTTGTAGCCGTTTTCGAGAACGAGGCCCTCAACGGTTTCGGCGCGGTAGTCTATCTGATCCTGAATTTCGTTAAATTTCTTCAGGTCGTCAGTCGGATGGTCGATTGTTTTTGAAAAAACCTCGTCATAGTCGTCAAAAAGGGCGACCTTTGTGGAGGTTGAGCCGGGGTTTATTGTTAAAATGCGGATTTTGGACATTGGTTTGTTCCTTCTTTTTTGTTTTTTGTTAGGGTGGCTTTTACTTTGCCGCGTTGTTGGTGTTCTTTGCTACGTAAATCTCACGGCGGGAACGAAAAGTTCTCTGTTTGGGGCGTGGTGCGGTGTTTGGAATAGGGACTCGGCTGCTCTTCGGTTCACAGCTAGAGCGCCTACGCGGCGGGCGGTTACTTTTTCCGCTTCGCCGGAAAAAGTAACCAAAAAGGGGCGACTTCTTTTAGAAAGAAGCAAATCTTTTTTTATGCCGG
>JAISTA010000149.1 GCA_031272845.1 Oscillospiraceae bacterium | reverse complement strand
GGAAACACCGAGGAGGGTATCGCCGTTGAGCGCGTGTTCGCTCCGGATAAGGATTTTCGTGCGCAGATGATACAGAACGGCATTCCGCTGTACACACTCGAGACAAAAACGCCCGTCGCCGAATGCGACATTGCGGCGTTTTCTCTCGGCTATGAGATGTGCTATACTACGGTTCTCGATATGCTGCACCTTGCCGGGCTGCCGCTTTACTCCGCACAGCGGAGCAGCCTGACACCGCTCGTTATCGGCGGCGGCGTTTGCTGCTACAATCCGGAGCCGATTGCCGATTTTTTTGACCTGTTTATTATCGGAGAGGGCGAGCAGGTGAATATTGAGGTCTACCGCCTGCTTGAGCTGCACAGAAACGCAAGCGGCGACAAAAACACGTTTCTGCGTGAGGCCGCAAAAATCCCGGGCGTATATGTGCCGTCGCTGTACGAACCCGCCTATAATGCGGACGGCACCGCTGCGGCGATTTCTGCGAAGGACGGCGCCCCGCCAACCGTTACCAAGCGCATTGTCCAGGATTTAGACAGCGCGTATTTTCCGACGGCTTCGCCCGTGCCGTCCACCGAAATCACGCACGACCGCGTTTCGGTTGAGCTGTTTCGCGGGTGCATTCACGGCTGCCGGTTCTGTCAGGCGGGCTATGCCTACCGCCCGCTGCGCGAAAAATCGGCAAAAACGCTGATACGGCAGGGCAAGGCCGCAATCGCGCACTCCGGCTGCGAGGAGCTCGGTCTTTTGAGCCTGTCGTCGTCCGACTACACGGAGCTGCTCGCCCTCTGCGACGGACTTTTGCCTGAACTGTCGCAAAAAGGCGCGTCCCTCAGCCTGCCCTCTCTGCGGGTGGACAGATTCTCGCTTGAGCTTATGCGCCGCGCGCTAGGCTCGCGCAAATCGGGGCTTACCTTTGCCCCGGAGGCGGGAAGTCAGCGTCTGCGCGACATTATCAACAAAAAAATCACGGAGGAGGACATTCTGGGAGGTCTTTCCGCCGCATTTTCCGGCGGGTGGAACAACGTCAAGCTGTACTTTATGCTCGGTCTGCCCGGCGAGACTGACGAGGACGTACTCGCAATCGCGGAGCTTGTGCGCAAGCTTTACTGGACATGGAAATCAGCCGCGACAGACAAAAAGCGGCCGCCGAGAATTACAGTCTCGACCTCATTTTTTGTGCCGAAGCCGCACACCGCGTTTCAGTGGACGGGACAAATCCCGCCCGAGGAATATATGCGCCGCGTCGCCCTTTTGCGTGAGGCGCTGCACATAAAAAACGTAGTTTACAACTGGCACGACGCGGAAAATTCCGTGATCGAGGCGCTTTTAGCCCGTGGAGACAGGCGGCTCGCGCCCGTGATTGAGGCTGTCTGGCGGAACGGCGGAAACCTTGAGGGATGGTCTGAGAACTTTTCGTTTGCGCGTTGGCAGAACGCGCTTAGCAAAAACGGACTTGAGCTGAGCTTTTACACAGATCGCACTCGCGAAAAAGACGAGGTTCTGCCGTGGAGCGCAATCTCAATCGGCGTAGATACGGCGTTTTTGCTGAAGGAATGCGCCCGCGCCGAATCTGCGGCGCTTACGCCGGACTGCCGCGCGGCCTGCTCCGCCTGCGGAGCAAATAAGCTATGCGCCGAAGACTGCGTCTGCCCGAAAAAAACCGTTGGAGGCGACGGCAATGCTTAAATACCGCCTGATTTTTGAAAAGACAGACTCCGCCGTTTTCGTCTCGCACCTTGACACAATGCGCACGCTCCAGCGCGTTTTCCGCCGCGCTGATATTCCGGTAAAATACTCTCAGGGCTTTAATCCGCACCCGATTATGTCAATTGTCCTGCCGCTTTCCGTCGGACAAAGCAGTATTTGTGAGGTTCTGGATTTTGAATCGGAGTCGGCGCTCAATCTAAAGGAACTGCCGCCCAGGCTCACACCGTTTTGTCCGCGCGGCATTCGGATTACAGACGCACGGCTTGCACTCGGAAAACCTGCCGCGATTAAGTGGGTTGAGGTCACCGGCACGCTTTACGGGCTGACGCAAAGCTCCGATATTGCGGCAATTTGCGCGTCTGACGCAGCAGTCACCAAGAAGACAAAAAAAGGCGAGCTGAACCTGACCCTGTCAGAATGCGTGCGGCAGCCGGAGCTTTCGGCAAACGCGGACGGCACACACACGCTGCGGCTGTTCATCTCGGCGCAGGAGCCGTCGTTTAACCCGGAGCTGCTGGGACAGGTGCTGGGGTACGGCCGCGCGGAGTACACACGGCTGTCTCTGCGCACGGAAGTGTTTGATATTTGGCTGTAGCTCCGTACAAAACCGTGTTTCTTGCGCTGCTTACGCCTGCTATCAAAACAGAACACCAAAATAAAAAGTATTTTTTTCATTTTACCACTTGACAAACGGGCGTACACATGCTATTTTTATCATACAGCGAAGTAGGGTACGCGCGTTAAGTGCCGTCGGATGGGGAGTTGCCGGCGGACGAAAGTATTTGTTAACGTTTTTTTGCTGCGACACGTACCCGCACCCGTTGCCGCACGGTCTCGTACCCGGCACAGCGCTGCTTTATCCTGCCGCCGCGCTCTGCTTTCGCGGTATTTGCAAACGCGGCAGAAAATAAGCAATACTGCACGCCCGGAACGAAATCAATACAGGTATCCTCCTGAATTTGCGGCATAAGGCCGCTAAATTTCACGGAGGACTTTTTTATGTCTAACCAGCTTTTCAAAAACAGAAGATTCACAACCGCGACAATTTGCACTTTGGCAATGCTGACGGCGCTCAATGTCGTACTCGACCGTCTCGTCGCGTTTAACGCAGGACCCTACCGCGTCGGTATCGGCACGCTGCCGCTGCTGCTCTCGGGTCTGCTCTTCGGGCCGATTCCGGGCGCAATCGTCGGCTTTACGGGCGACCTTATCGGCGCGCTCACGCTCGGAAACGCGCCGTACAACCCGCTGTTTTGCGTAACGCCGATACTTATGGGCGTTCTGCCGGGACTGCTGCGTCAGCTCGCGTGGCGCAACCAGAAAAACCCGATCGGTATCGCCGCCGCCTGCCTGCCGCCGTACCTGTTCGGCTCGCTTGTGTACACAACGGTAATTCTGTCCAAGCTTGGCTACGCTCCGCCGCTGTTTACGGCAGCCTTCTGGCCTGTAGCGGCAGCGCGCGCGCTGACATATCTCATCACCTACGGTATCTGCACCGCAATTATATACCTTTTGATTCAGTCCCGCGTGTTTAATGTGCTCGGAATTGTTCCCAAGGTCAAAGGCAAGGCAAATTCAAACTAATTTCCATGAACACCATTGACGAAGCCCTAAGCTATATCTCCGGCGCCGCCTTTTACGGCTCCAAGCTCGGTCTTGACAGAACCGCAGAGCTTTTGAGTAAGCTCGGCAACCCGCAAAAAGACCTGCCGTTTATCCACGTCGCGGGGACAAACGGCAAAGGCTCCGTTTGCAGTATGCTTGAGAGCATACTGACGGAGGCGGGCTATAAGACAGGGCTTTTC
>JAISTA010000147.1 GCA_031272845.1 Oscillospiraceae bacterium | reverse complement strand
AACGACAACGCCGTGGTCTCGGGGACGGGACGCTGAGGGCAGCGTCCCCTACAGCACAAACGCCTGAAATCCCCGCCATCACCACCGCAACCGAACAATAGACATGCGAAATGTCAATGCCATGACATTTTTGCTAAAAAAACACATAATCCCGAGCAATTGACACACGGGACGCTGAGGGCAGCGTCCCCTACAGCACACCGCGCCCGAAATCCTTGCCGCAACCACCGCACCTTCCCGTCCAGGGCGCGCAAAGCGCGTCCTGGGACAACGGTACCCGACCGCACTTAAGCCGTACGGTCACGCCGTTTGACGCGAAGTCCGGCGGCAAACCAGACAAGGGACGTCGAGGACGCCGTCCCCTACGGAAACGTTGCGGCAACGGGGGACGCGCCTGCACCGTAAGCAATGCCCATCGCAGCCACAAAACCCGCCGCGTCGGGACACGCACCCACCTCCAGCACAACATGCGTCAGCGATCGTAGCAGCACTGTCCTTCCGGTTACCACCCCCACCGCAGTCCGCGCATACATGCAGCCAAATCTAAGTCTTTAGCCCCGGACAGGCTTCGCCCCTGCGTGCGGCGGTGCGTAGGCGTTCGCGCACACCACCGCACTTCTCGCGGTGTGGGTAGGGACTGCATTGCAGCACCTTCGTCTGCCCGGTATAAAAAAAGATTTGCTTCTTTCTAAAAGAAGTCGCCCCTTTTTGGGGACGATGTCCGGCGAAGCGGAAAAAGTAACCGCCCGCCGCGTAGGCGCTCTTGCTGTGAACCGAAGAACAGCCGAGTCTCAATTCCAAACACCGCACCCCGCGCCGCACAGAGAACTTTTTGTTCCCGCCTCCAGTTTTCCGTCACAAAGAACTCCCACCTCGCCGCAAGTACGAACAAAGAAATATAAACGAAATCCCTAGCGGCAAAAAAGCAAAATCCAACAGCAAGCAAAAAACCATTTCCCGGAACCGCCGATAAACGGAAAAAACCTTTCCGGGGCAGCCGTTTTTTAATCCAACCACGTCCCATAATAAAACAAATAATCCAAATAAAATCAAAGAGGTAAAACCCAAAATGCAAACAACACCTGAATACCGCATGTTTGACTTTGTCATCACAACCGGCAACACAATAAAGTCCACAGCGACAATCACACTCGGCGGCCGCCTTGGAAAGACCGTGAAAACCCGCTACGGCGACGGCCCTATCGACGCGGCTTATGACGCAATCAACAAGTGCGTTAGAATCGACCTGTCGCGCGGGATACAGAACCGCACGGACGCTGAAATCAAGGAATTCTGGAAGCGGCGCGACTTTAAGCTGACCAAATTCGATATCGCGGCGATCGGAGAGGGCAGCGCGACGGTCGGCAAAACAACCGTTACGATAACCTACGAGGGAACCTCTGCAACTGGCGAGGGCGTTGACAACGACATTGTTTACAGCGCGATTAAGGCCTACATTGAGGCGGTGAATGAACTGGTTCCGGCGATTCGCGCGGACGCGCAGGCGTGGAGCGAGGGAGGCTCAAAATGAGAACCGCATTCAGAACCGACAGCGTAAAGGACGCGCAGGCCGCAATTTCGGCAGGCTTTGACGCGATAGAGTTCGTTTATCAGGGCACAGAGCCGGAGCGCGCGGCGGAGATAATCAAAGCCCTGCCTGTATCCGCTCTTGTCGTCCCCCTTTCGCGCGACGGGTTTGCAAAGTCAATCGACCCGGAGGACGCGGAGGAGCGACTGTCCAACGCAATCGCCGTTGCGGAATACTGCGGAGCGCCGAACGTCGTGCTCCAGTGCGCCGTTGCGACGGATTCCGGAGAGGCAAAGCTCTGCCATGTCATTGACAGAAGCCTTACTGAGGCCGCCGCCCGTGAAATTGTCCTGCTGATTGAAACCAAGGGGCGCTATGCCTCAACGGAGCCGCTCACGGCGCTGCTCGACACGTATTCCTCCGACTTTTTGGCGGCATATTGGGAAACCCGCGAGACGCTGGACGCGGCCGAGAGCTGCGATACAACGATTGCGCGGTTCGGCGCATACGTGCGCGCGGTTGCGGTCGGCGAAAACGCGGAGGAGCGCGCCGACGTGTTTGACGCGCTGTCTTCAATCGATTACAAGGGCGCGGTTTGCAGTACCAGCCCGAAAATCGAGATCGCGCCGCGCCCAAGGGGCAGCGCGGACGAGTCCGCACTGCTTGATATGACCTTCTCGCAGCTGCTTGACAGTATCTGCGACAAATTCCCGGATCAGACCGCGTTTGACTATTCGCGTTCGCCGGAGGTCGCCGCCTCCTATAAGGAAAGCTGGGGTATGACGCCGTCGCTCGACGGATATACGCGCACATATCCGGAGTTTCGCCGCGACGTGGACGAATTCGCCCGTTCGCTTATCGCTCTCGGCGTTCGCCCGGGAATGAAGGTCGCGATTTGGGCGACGAACATCCCGCAGTGGTACATCACATTCTGGGCGGCCGTTAAAATCGGCGCGGTTTTGGTTACGGTCAACACGGCATACAAGATTCGCGAGGCGGAATACCTCCTGCGTCAGGCGGACGTGCACACGCTGGTTATGATAGACGGCTACAAGGACTCCGATTACGCGGGAATAATCGCGGAGCTTTGCCCGGAGCTTCTGCATACGCCGACGCACGAGCCTCTACGCTCAACGCGGCTGCCGTTTCTGCGGCACATTGTCAACGTCTCCGGCCCGCGCACGGGCTGCCTGTCTTGGGACGACGCGCTGGCGCTGGCTGACCGTGTTCCGGAATCCGCAGTTGCGGAGTACGCAAGCGCGGTCCGTCCGGACGACGTTTGCAATATGCAGTACACAAGCGGCACAACGGGCTTTCCGAAGGGCGTTATGCTGACGCACAGAAACATCGTCAACAACGGCAAATGTATCGGCGACAGAATGAAGCTGACAGAGGCCGACAGAATGATGATACACGTTCCGATGTTTCACTGCTTCGGAATGGTGCTGGCGATGACCGCGAGCGTTACGCACGCGACCGCAATGTCGCCCCTGCCGTACTACTCGCCGATCGCCGCCCTGCGCTGTATACGCGACAGGAAAATCACGTGCTTTCACGGCGTGCCTACAATGTTCATCGCAATGCTGGAGCACCCGGATTTTGACCCGGCGGACTTTAAGTATATGCGCACCGGCATTATGGCCGGCTCGCCCTGCCCGGTTCCGGTTATGCGCGAGGTTGTGCAGCGGATGAATATGTCTGAAATCACGATAGTTTTCGGCCAGACAGAGAGCAGCCCCGGCTGCACGCAAACCTCGACCGACGACGAGGAGGAGCTGCGCGTTTCAACAGTCGGATACGCTTTCCCCGGTGTTGAGTGCAAGATCGTAGACGCGGAAACAGGCGAGGATCTGCCGGACGAGGCGGACGGTGAGTTTGTCGCGCGCGGATACAACATTATGAAAGGCTATTACAAAATGCCGAACGCCACAAACGGCGCGATAGACAAGGACGGCTGGCTGCACTTCGGCGATGTTGCGCGGCGCACGCCCGAGGGCTACTATAAAATAACGGGACGCTTAAAGGATATGATAATCCGCGGCGGCGAGAACA
>JAISTA010000145.1 GCA_031272845.1 Oscillospiraceae bacterium | reverse complement strand
CAAAAGCCGGGCAAATGCGGCAAAAGCCCCTGCTTTTCAGAGGCTTTTGCCGTAAATATGCGTCCCGCGCCCTACTGCGCGTTCACCCACCAAACAAATCCGTGTATCATAGCGGCAATCTCGGCGCGCGTTGCGCTGCCCTGCGGCCTGAACGTGCTGTCCGGGTATCCGCTTACAATCCCCGCGTTGACGCACCACTGCACGGCAGGCGCTGCCCAGAAGCTAATGTCCGCAGTATCAGAAAAGTCTAGCGCGCCGCCGCTTGTGTCCAGCCCCAGCTTCTCGGCGTAGCGGCACAGAATAACCGCGAGCTGCTCGCGCGTAACATCGCCGTCCGGGTCGAAGCGGCCGTCTCCAAGGCCGGAAACAATGCGGTTTTCAGCCGCCCAAATAACAGGCTTACTGTACCACGCCCCGGCGGGCACATCAGAAAACGGGTTCGCGTCAGGCGCGGCGGGCTTGCCGGCATAGTTGTGCAGCACAGTGACGACCATAGCGCGCGTCATTGGCGCGTCGGGAGAAAACGTGGTGTCGGAGGTGCCGGCGAAGAGGCGGTTGTCGTAGGCGTAGGCGACGTAGTCGGTGTACCACACGTCGCGCAACAAATCTGTAAACGGCTGGTTTTGAACAACCTTTTGCGTGCCGTATCCGAAAGAATCTAACGAAGCCTCGTTCAGACCAATTATTTTATCTTTTGAGGTGAAATAATTTGAGGAGCAATACAGTGTTTTCATCGTCAGATTTTTACTCACATCAAGATTGGTTAGCTTATTGCCACTGCAATACAATGCTTCTAATACAACGTTTTTGCTCACATCAAGTAATGTCAGACTGTTGACGGAACAGTCAAGAGTACGCAGCACAGGGTTTTGTCTCGTATCAAGGGATGTTAGTTGGTTCTCACCGCAATATAAATACTCCAACGCCAAGTTTTGACTAATATCAAGTGCTGTCAAGTCGCAGGCTTCACAGTCAAGCTCTCTCAGTTCTCTATTATTGCTCACGTCTAGTGCCACCAATTTGTTATAGGCGCAACTTAAACGTTCAAGTTTTGGGTTTTTACTCACATCAATTGTATTTAGGTCATTAGCAAAAAAGCTCAGAGCTGTAAGCTTCGAATTTTTGCTTACATCAAGCGAAGTCAAGCTATTGAGAGCGCAGCCCAAGATTCTCAGTTCAGTTGCGCCGCTTACATCGAGCGAGGTCAATTCCAAAGCAGTAAAATTAGCATAAACAACATTATAGCCATTAATACTTTCCGGGACTACAATATCTTTTAATACGCCTGTGTAACCCTCGATGTATGCCTCATTTTCTTCAATATATCCGGTAAAGTCACCCCATTCCAGCTCTTCCGCCCTCGCCGTTCCCGGCAGCAGCGCCGCGCAAATTGCGGCAATCATACATAGCGCCGCGGCGCGCTTCCTGACTGAGCGTATAAGCTTAGTTTTCATTTTATCCTTGTCCTCCCCGGAGCAATATGCGTTTTAGTTCGCGGCCGCTTTCCCGCCCCGCAACACCCGCATTCTATCACCAAAGCCGCATTTTGTCAACCGCATTCCGCCAAAAATCGCCCAAATCAGGGCTTTTGCGGCGCGCGTTATTCGCTCATTATCACCCGCCGCAAAAACAGGTTGAAAAACAAAACGAAATGCGGTATAATAAGCTATAGTCGCGGCGGCTCACGTGCGCGCCGCGCCGTTTACCTGAATTTACTACACTTTAATATACAAAAGGAACAACACCTTGGCAGACCTTATTGACAAAAAAAATCTCGCTATCCTCATAGACGCGGAGAACATCTCCCCGAGCTACCTTGAGGTTATTATGGAGGAGGCCACAAAATCCGGCCGCCCGACAATAAAGCGCATTTACGGCAACTTTGCGGACTCCGCCGTCGCCCCGTGGAAGGAAAAGCTTCTGCTGCACGGGTTTATCCCGGTTCAGCAGTACTCCTACACGCAGCGGAAAAATTCCTCAGACTCGGCGATGATTATCGACGCGATGGACATTCTGTTTGAAAACAAGGTAGAAGGCTTTGTAATCGTCTCGTCCGACTCTGACTTTACGCGGCTTTGCCTGCGCCTGAAGGAATCCGGCAAGTACGTAATCGGAATCGGCGAAACAAAAGCGCCCACGCCGTTCAAGGGCGCGTGCGACGTGTTTGTGTACCTTGAGATTCTGCTTGAAGCAAAGCACCGCCGCGAAAAGAAAACCGTCACGCCTGCGCGGACACCCGCCGCAGAAAAGCGCGCGGAGCCGCCGAAAACAGACGTGCCTGCAGACGCGGTGTACAGGCCGCAGCCGATACAGGAATCCAAATCCCGCCGTGTGCCGGATGATGTTATTGATATGATCGCAAACGCGATCGCCGTGCTCGGCGGCGACGCTGATAACGACTGGGTGTTTCTCGGCGAGCTGGGCAACTATCTGCGCCGCAAAAATCCGGATTTTGACTGCCGCTCTTACGGCTTTGAGAAAATCTCGTCCATGATGAAGTCCATTTCCCGCTTTGAAACGGTCTTCAGAGACACCTCCGATCCCGCAATCAAGCACCCCTACGTGCGAGACAGAGAGGCTCCCGGAATTGAAGAATTATTCTGACTGGCAAGATGACGGCGCGCCGTACAGCCGCGTACGCCGGCCGAAAAAAAAACAGAGGCGGCTTAAATTGCGTTTAATCATAACGGCGGTGCTCGTGCTGACAATCGGCGGTATTACGATCGACAGCAACACGCGCATTCAGGTGGAGTATCAGGAGCTTCAGGTCACAAAGGAGCTCGGCTGGTTTGACGGGTATTCCGTCGCGATCGTGTCTGACGTGCACAACAAGCAGTTCGGACAGGAAAACGAAAAGCTGCTCGGACTGATTGCGGAGGCCAAGCCCGATATGATAGCCGTGACCGGCG
>JAISTA010000085.1 GCA_031272845.1 Oscillospiraceae bacterium | reverse complement strand
CGCGCCGAGGGACTGGAGCTGCTGCTAAAGGCAAAGCGGCTCACGGGCTTGCCGATCGTCACAGAGATTATGGACGTCTCGCAGCTTGACCTGTTCGCGGACGTCGACCTTATTCAGGTAGGCGCGCGCAACATGCAGAATTTTGAGCTGCTCAAGGTTCTTGGCCGTGGCGACAAGCCGGTGCTGTTAAAGCGCGGACTTGCAAACACAATACGCGAGCTTTTGATGAGCGCGGAATACATTATGTCCGGCGGGAACGGAAACGTAATACTCTGCGAGCGCGGAATACGCACGTTTGAGACGGTGACGCGAAACACTCTTGACCTTTCGGCAATTCCGGCAGTCAGGGAGCTGTCGCACCTGCCGATAATCGTTGACCCGAGCCACGCGACGGGCGCGGCGCGTTTTGTCCGCACAATGAGCCTTGCCGCAGCGGCGGCGGGCGCGCACGGACTGATTATCGAAGTGCACAACAACCCCGCCGCCGCGCTTTGCGACGGTCCGCAGTCCATAACGCCGCCGCAGTTTGGGGAAATCGCGGGTCAGGTTCGCAGGTTGGAAACCGTACTGTAGATGACAGAGATTAAAATACAAACAAATCAGCGGCGATACTCCGTTTTTGCCGAACGCGGCCTGCTCGCGCGGCTGCCTGTCATGGCCGCGCCGGGCGAAAAGGCGCTTATCGTCACTGACAGCAACGTCGCTCCGCTGTACTGCGATAACGCTGCGCGGGCGCTGACGGGCGCGGGGTTTTCGGTGAGCCGGCTTGTAATCGAAAGCGGCGAGAAATCGAAAAACCTGACTGTTTTCGGCGAAATACTCGAAACGCTTGCCGAACGAAATTTTTCGCGCACAGACAAAATATTCGCATTGGGCGGGGGAGTCGTCGGCGATCTTGCGGGGTTCGCCGCGTCAAGCTATATGCGCGGAATTGAGTTTTACCAGATACCGACGACGCTCCTTGCAATGGTTGATTCTTCAGTCGGCGGCAAAACAGGCGTGAATCTTGCGCACGGCAAGAACCTTGCGGGGACGTTCTGGCAGCCCTCCGGCGTTTTTCTGGATGCGGACACTCTGAAAACACTGTCTGCGCTTCAAATAAAAAACGGTATCGCCGAAATGCTGAAAACCGGAGTTATCCGCGACGCGGCGCTTTTTGAAAGGCTGGCAGGTTCAGAAACGCCCGCGCTTGCGGACATCCTGCGCTGTATTGAGATAAAGGCGGAAATTGTTGCGCAGGATGAGCGCGAGTCGGGTGTTCGAAAGCTCCTGAATTTCGGCCACACGGTCGGGCACGCTATCGAAAAGCTGTCTGACTACGCCGTGCCGCACGGCTTTGCCGTCGCCGCCGGAATGGCCGTCGCCGTCGCGGCGGGGGAGCGGCGCGGAATATCTGACGACTGCCTTGCGCCGCTGCTTGCCGCACTTAGCTTGCACGGACTTCCCGTCGGCACCGACTACGGCGCGGCAGAACTGGCACAGGCCGTTTTGTCTGACAAAAAGCTCTCCGGCGGAAAAATTGACCTGATTTTGCCGACGCGTATCGGCAGTGCCGAGGTCGTCCCGCTTGACGTGAGCGAAATTGAGGCGTTTATTGCCGTCGGACTGGAGGCTTTGCGCGTATGAACGTTACGATAACGCCGGGCGGCGTGCTTTCGGGCAGCGTAACGCCGCCCGTTTCAAAGTCCGACCTGCACAGACTGCTGATTTGCGCGGCTTTGGCCGACGACCCGTGTGAGCTTGCGGTGCCGGGCGGCACAGACGAGCTGTCACAGGACATTTATGCGACGATGGACTGCCTGACGGGTCTCGGCGCAAGCTTTCGCGCGGATGCGGGCGGCATTTTTGTAACGCCGATAGGCGTGCCGCCGCAATCGGCCGTGCTGAGCTGCCGCGAAAGCGGATCGACGCTGCGGTTTCTACTTCCCGTCGCCGCCTCGCTAGGCGTTTCGGCGACCGTCACGGGGCAGGGCAGACTGCCGAATCGCCCGATTGACACGGTAACAACGCTTTTGCGGGAGCACGGCGCGGTCTGCGGAGACGCACTGCCGCTGACGTTATCCGGGCGGCTTTGCGGCGGGGAATTTGCCCTGCCGGGCAACATCAGCTCGCAGTACATTTCGGGATTGCTGTTCGCCGCGCCGCTGACGCGCGAGAGGTGCAAAATTACGCTGACAAGTCCGCCGGAGAGCACGGAGTATATTGATATGACCGTGAATACTCTGCGGAAATTCGGCATAACGGCCGAGTATAAGGCCGACGGCTACGAAATTCCGGCGGGGCAGAGCTACAGCGTCCCGGCCGGAGCTGCGGCGCTGTGTGCGGAGGGCGACTGGTCGTCGGCCGCGTTTTGGGTTGTACTCGGCGCTCTGACTGACGGCGGGATTACGGTCTCCGGACTGTCGCAGACATCAGCCCAGCCCGACAGGGCGATACTTGAGATAGTGCGCCGCGCCGGAGCGAGCGTTACGGAAGACAACGGCAGCTTTACCGTCAAAAAAGCGGAGCTGCGGCCTATAACCGTAGATGTATCGGATTTTCCGGATCTCGCGCCCGTACTGGCAGTGCTTATGGCCGGAATTCCGGGTGTTTCGCGGATTGTGAACGCCGCGCGCCTGCGAATCAAGGAGAGCGACAGGCTTGCGGCCTGCGCCGCGAACCTTGCCGCAATGGGAATCCGCGCGGTCGAGAGAGCGGACAGCCTTGAAATTCACGGCGGGAGCTTTTCGGGCGCGGAGCTTTCGGGTTACGGAGACCACCGCGTTGTTATGGCGTTTTCGGTTGCCGCCGCGTTTGCGCGGGGAATGACCGTGATAACGGACGCGGAAAGCGTTAAAAAATCATACCCTTTGTTTTTTGAGGATTATATCAGGCTTGGAGGACGCGCAGATGTCGTTTAGCTTTGGGAGTAACATCCGTATGACGGTGTTCGGCGGGTCGCACACGGCAGGTATAGGCTGTGTGCTTGACGGAATTCCCGCCGGAATAGCGATTGACCTTGACGAGGTGCGCGCGTTTATGGCAAGGCGCGCGCCCGGCGGCGAAACCTCAACCGCGCGCGCGGAAGCCGACGAGTTCGAGGTGCTCTCCGGCATATTGGACGGGCACGCAACAGGCGGTGCGATTGCGGCGGTTATCCGCAACACAAACACGCGTTCGCAGGACTATTCGGGCTACCTCGAAACGCCGCGCCCGGGTCATTCTGACCTTGCCGCGATACTCAAATACGGCAAGCATCACGACATTCGCGGCGGCGGACATTTCTCCGGTCGGCTGACCGCGCCGCTGTGCTTTGCGGGCGGCGTTTGCCTGCAACTGCTGCGCGCGTGCGGCGTTATGGTCGCGGCGCATATACTCACGCTCGGAGGAATAGCCGACAAAGCGTTTGACCCGCTCGCGCCGTCCGGTGAGGAATTTGCCGCGATTGAGGCAAACGGGTTTCCAGTGATTTTACCGGAGGCAAAGGCGCGGATGACGGAAAAAATCCTCGCGGCAAAAGCAGACGGCGATTCGCTGGGCGGCGTAATTGAGTGCGTTGTCGCGGGGCTTCCCGCAGGAGTCGGGGAGCCTATGTTTGACAGCGTGGAGGCGGTTATCGCTCACGCCGTGTTTTCCGTCCCGGCAGTCAAGGGAATCGAATTCGGCGCGGGGTTTGCGGCGGCAGAAATGCGCGGCAGCGAGAATAACGACGCGCTGTTTTTTGACGAAAACGGTGATGTGCGCGCAAGAACAAACAACGCAGGCGGCGTTCTCGGCGGAATCGCGACAGGTATGCCGGTGATTTTCCGTGCGGCGGTAAAGCCGACACCGTCAATTTCACAGTCACAGAAAACGGTTAATCTGAAGACGCGCGAAAATACGCAAATTTCGGTCGGCGGCCGTCACGACCCGTCGATTTTGCCGCGCGCGGTTCCCGCGATTACGGCGGCGGCGGCGGTCGCGATAGCCGACCTTATGGCAACCGGGAGGTTTTTATGAGCCTAGATAAGCAGCGCGAGGAAATCAACAGAATCGACAAGGAGCTTGCCGCGCTTTTTGAGCGGCGTATGGAGGTTTCGGCCGCCGTTGCGCGGGAAAAGGAGCTGTCCGGCCTTTCGATTACGGACACAGCGCGGGAAAACGCGGTGCTTGAGCGTGTGCAGAGCGCGGTGAAGGCGGAGCTTGCGCCGTACGCGCGGCAGATTTACACATATATAATGTCGCTCTCGAAGGACTATCAGGCGGAGCTTTTGAAAAGCGACAGCGAGATACGCTCGCGTTTAGCGCCGGCGTTTGCAAGTCCGCCGGATTTTGACGCAGAGCATGCCGTTGCGGTTCAGGGCGTGGAGGGCGCGTTTTCGCACCTGTGCGCGGCGCGGACGATGAAAAGCCCGAACCTGCTGTTTTTTGACAGCTTTTCGGCGGTGTTTTCAGCTGTTGAAAACGGACTTTGCCGTTACGGCCTTGTGCCGTGTGAAAATTCAATCTTCGGGTCAATTAGCGAGGTTTACAGCCTGCTTGCGGCGAGAAACGCTTACATTGCGCGCAGCGTTAAGCTCAAGGTCAGTCAGTGCCTGCTGACAGCGCCGGGGACAAAGCTCGGCGACATTAAGACCGTAATTTCGCACCCGCAGGCGCTCGGACAGTGCGCGGACTTCATAAAAAAGCTTAAGCTAAGAGAATCGGAGCGCGGCAATACGGCCTTTGCGGCGCGCGAGGTTTCAGAGCTGGGCGACAAGTCGGTCGCCGCAATCGGTTCGGAGCTTTGCGGCGAAATCTATGGGCTGACTGTACTCAAAAGCGATATTCAGAACGAAAAGAGCAACTACACGCGCTTTTTGTGCCTGTCGCGGGAAATGCAGATACCGCAGGCGCCGGACAGGGTGACGGTCCTCCTGAGCCTGCCGCACGAAAACGGAAGTCTTGCGGCGTGCCTTGACAAGATCGCGGCGTTCGGCTTTAACGTGTCGAAAATCGAGAGTATGCCGGAGCCGGGGACGGACTTTCAGTATCGGTTTGTCCTGACGATAGACGCCTCCGCCCGGGAGGACGCGACAATCAGAATGCTCAGTCAGATTGCGGAAAACGCGACGCGGTTCAGAATACTCGGGGGGTACGCCGAATGCGTTTCGGATTAGTCGGAGCAAATCTTTCCTACAGCCACTCAAAGAAAATCCACGAGGCGCTGTTCGGGTACGAGTACGAAATGCGCAGTCTCGACGAGGCGGGCTTTGACGCGCTTTTGGCCTCCCGCGATTTTGACGGGCTGAACGTCACGATCCCGTACAAAACGCGCGTTCTGCGATTTTTGGACAGAGTGTCGCCGGAGGCGGAGAAAATCGGCTGCGTCAACACCGTTGTGCGTGAAAAAGACGGCGCGCTTTCTGGGTACAACACCGACCTTGCGGGCTTTTTGTACATGCTGCGGCGCGCCGGAATCGACCCCGTCGGCAAAAAAACGCTGATTCTCGGCAGCGGCGCAACGTCTAAAACGGCAAGAGCCGCGCTGACCTCGCTCGGAGCGGGCGAGCTTGTGAATATTTCGCGCTCAGGCGAGGACAATTACGGCAATCTCCGCCGCCACCGGGACGCGGAGATAATTGTCAACACAACGCCTGTCGGGACATACCCTAACTGCCGCGATAAGCTGATAAAATTGGCGGATTTTCCGCAGCTGACCGCCGTTGCGGACGTTGTGTACAATCCGCTGAAAACGGCGCTGCTTTTGGAGGCGGAGGCGCTCGGGATCACTCACACGAACGGACTGCCTATGCTGGTCGCGCAGGCGGCGTTTGCGGGGGAGCTGTTTACCGGGCCAAGGCTGCCGGACGACAGGCTGGAGCAGGTTCTGACGGAGCTCACGCAGTCGCTGAAAAACATTGTCCTTGTCGGAATGCCGGGAAGCGGCAAGACGACGGTCGGGCGGCTAATATCAGACTTTTCAGGCCGCGCGTTTTACGACACTGACGACGAGGTCGTAAAATCCGCCGGGATGTCAATACCCGAATTCTTCGCAAAGCACAGCGAGAGGGAGTTTCGAGATATGGAGTCGGAGACCGCGGAGCGGCTGCTTACGCAAAACGGACTTGTAGTCTCGACAGGCGGCGGAGCGGTTCTGCGCCGCGAAAATCTCGATGCAATGCGCCGAAACGGCTTTGTAGTGTGGATAAAAAGGGCTGTTGCGCAGCTTGCGACACAGGGGCGGCCGCTGTCAACTAACGCTGCGGCATTGGAAAAAATGCTCAGTGTGCGTATGCCTTACTATGAGCTTGTAAGCGACGCTGTGATTGAGAACGAAAACGCCGAGGAATCGGCGCGGGAAATTTGGAGGTTATTTAATGAAAAAGCTTAAGCTGCTTGTAATCAACGGGCCGAACCTGAATATGCTCGGCGTGCGGGAGCCGGACATTTACGGCAGCAAAACATACGCCGATTTGTGCGAATACGTTCGCGGCGCAGGCCGTGAGCTCGGCGCGGAGTGTGAGCTGTTCCAGTCGAACCACGAGGGCGAGCTCGTGACGAAAATTCAGGAGGCGCTCGGCGTTTTCGACGGCATTGTCATAAACCCGGCGGCCTACACGCACACCTCCGTCGCCATACTCGACGCGCTGAAGGCCGTAGCCCTGCCGGCGGTCGAGGTGCATTTGTCGAAGGTGTCCGATAGGGAGGCGTTCCGTCAGGTGTCCTATGCCGGGCTTGCGTGCTTGAGGACTGTTGCGGGGCTTGGGTTTGAGGGGTACCGCGAGGCGGTGAGGATCCTGGCGGAGGCGCTCCGCTAGTGGGGGCTTATGTGTATGCAAAAAAATCCGCACTTTGTGCGGATTTTTTCTTTTGCGGGTGTTTTTTGGGGGAGGGGCTTTATCGCCGTGAGTGTATGCTTGGTTGCTGTGTACTTGCCGCGTCGGTGGGCGTTCTTTTAGGCGCAAATCTTGCGGCGAGAACGAAAAGTTCTCTGTGCGGGGCGGAGTGCTATGTTTGGAATTGGGATTTAGCTTCTCTTCATAGCGAAGCAAGAGCGCCTACGCGGCGGGCGGTTACTTTTTCCGCTTCGCCGGAAAAAGTAACCAAAAAGGGGCGACTTCTTTTAGAAAGAAGCAAATCTT
>JAISTA010000096.1 GCA_031272845.1 Oscillospiraceae bacterium | reverse complement strand
CGCTCCTCACTGAGGAGCGTGGATTGAAACGGAATGCACTTATTATATTTCACAAAATTTTTACGTCGCTCCTCACTGAGGCGCGTGGATTGAAACGGGATTAATTCAGGCAACGCCTGACCTATACCCGGTCGCTCCTCACTGAGGAGCGTGGATTGAAACACTCCGGGTGCTACGGCCGCGCGATTATCAACTTGTCGCTCCTCACTGAGGAGCGTGGATTGAAACGCAAAAATCGAGGAGGGCTTTATGGTCTCTGTCGTCGCCCCTTGTATGAGGGGCGTGGATTGATACTCAGCCCGGAATTGCTAAGGGGCCTCAAAAAAACGTCGCTCCTCACTGAGAAACATGGATTGCCCCGCCCTAACTGCCGCCACACTATGACGGTATAGGGTGGGGACGTGTACTAAAACCGCAAACACACTGCACCCCCACTTGACAAATCACTCGGAATATAGTATATTATTCTTAGAAACCAAGTATATCATTGCGTTAATCATACAAACGGAGCGTTATCCCACCCATGGAAAACACAAACTTCACCCCGTCCCTGACACTAGACGGCAGCGCCTCCTTTTCCGCAGCAGCCGCTATTGCGGCCGCCGAGTCAGAGGCTGCTGTGCCGGTTGCTCCCGGCGCAACGGAAAGCGCGCCTGTGCTCGACCTGTCCAAGCTGTCTGAAGAAGAGCAAAAGCTGGTTGCCGAGTTTGCCGGACAGATTGACATTACAAATACAAATCAAATTCTGACCTACGGCGCCGCAAGTCAGCGCAATATTGCGGATTTTTCGCAGTCAACGCTCGATAAGGTGCGCACAAGGGACGCGGGCGAGGTCGGGAAAATGCTGTCAGGTCTTGTGGTTGAGCTCAAGGGCTTTAACTATGATACTGAGGAGAAAAAGGGTCTGTTCGGTCTGCGCAAAAAAGCTTCAAACAAAATAGCGCAGATAAAGGCCGACTATGCAAAGGTTGAGACAAACGTCGAGAACATCTCCGAAATGCTTGAAAAGCACCAAATGCAGCTCTTAAAGGACGCGGCGATGCTCGACAAAATGTATGAGCTGAACGAGGGCTATTTCAAAGAGCTGACGATGTATATCCTCGCCGGAAAGAAAAAGCTTGAGGAGTGCAGAACGGTGACGCTGCCGGAGCTGCAAAGGGCGGCGGAGCAGTCCGGCTTGCCGGAGGATGCGCAGAGGGCGAACGACTACGCGAATATGGTCAATCGCTTTGAGAAAAAGCTGTACGACCTTGAGCTGACGCGTATGATTTCGATCCAGATGGCGCCGCAAATCCGGCTGATTCAGAATAATGACACGCTGCTTGTCGAGAAAATTCAGACCTCCGTTTCAAGCACTATTCCGCTTTGGAAGAGCCAGATGGTTCTCGCTATCGGTATGCATAATTCAACGGTTGCGATGGAAGCGCAGCGCGAGGTTTCAGAGATGACGAACGCGCTTTTGCGTAAGAATGCGGAAATTCTCAAGACCGGCTCCGTTGAGATCGCCAAGGAATCCGAGCGCGGAATCGCGGACATTGATACGCTAAAGGCGACAAATGTCACGCTTATCGAGACGCTTGAGGAGGTTCAGCGCATTCAGGCGGAGGGACGCACAAAACGCGCTGAGGCCGAGGTTGAGCTTGGCAGAATCGAAAACGAGCTTAAAGAAAAGCTGTTGTCAATAAATAAGGTTTAATAAGAGCAAAAATGCCTCAAAACGCGCAACAATATAAAGCTCCGGCGGCAAGGCCAGTAGCGCCGGGTGCAAGACCTGCCGCGCAGGCGAAAAAAGCCCCGTCAGCGCCCGTTAGGGTCGAAAAGGCGAAGCCGAGCGCAAAGCTGCACGCCGCGCGGCTTGCATGCTTTGTTCTTGCGCTGATAATCGCGGCGGGCGGCGTTTTTAAGAATGTACGCGTGTCGGCGCGCGCGATTGACAGCGCGTTTACCTCGACAATAACAACTGGCGACTATTATTACGGCGTTTCGGTTGCGGAGCATATAGAAAACCTTTGCGGATACGCAGGCGACGTGATGAAGGTCGCCGCGGGATACGAATTCTTTGATATGTCGGGTATTTCGCGTGTCAGAGCCTCCTTGACGGCGGCGGACAGCGGGCTTTCAGTCGCGGCGACGATGAAGCTTTATGCCGAGCTGGGCCGCGAATTCCGCATTTTTCAGGACAGCTTTGTGAAGAACAAGGCTCGTATGACAGAGGCCGATGTCGCGTCGGTTACGGCAAGCTTTGCGCGGATTAACGGAGCGAACAGCGCAATCGCGATTTCGGGGTTTGACGCGGTAGTTTCTGCCGCAAACAAGAAGCTTTCGGCATTTCCCGCGTCGCTTTTCTCAAGCGCGCTGGAGATTGTGCCGCCGGTTTCTGAGGTCGTCGCCGTCTGGGGACACCTAAGCGCCGAATAGCGCCGCGTTACATAAAGCCGTCAGTCGGGCGAATTTGCCGATACGCAGCACACCACAAAAGAAGAGTGAAGAACAAAGAATAATGAAGCTAATCCTTCTGCGCCACGCAAAAACAGAAAGCAACCTGCAAAAAAGATATTTGGGACTCGCGGACGAGCCGCTTTGCGCCGAGGGAAAGGCGCAGGCGCTGTTCAACGGCGTCTTTCCGGACGTTGAGCTTGTGTATTCCTCAACGCTCGTGCGCTGCGTGCAGACCGCGACGCTGAAATTCCCGAACGCGCGGATTATACTCATACCGGAGCTGCGAGAAATGGATTTCGGCATTTTTGAGGGGCGCTCCGCCGCCGAGATGGAGAGTGATCTGCGCTATAGGGCGTGGGTAGACGGCAACTGCTACGGCCAGTGCCCCGGAGGGGAGGGGAGAATAGAGTTTTCCTCACGGATATGCGGCGCGTTTTTGCAGATCATTACGGAAAATGTCGCGCGGATGAAGCCGTATACAATAATCGTCGCGCACGGCGGTACGATTATGTCCATCCTTGAGCGTTACGGGCGGCCGAACCTCGATTATTTCGCCAGAAATCCGAGCCATAACGGCGGCTTTCAGTGCGAGGTCAATACAAACGAGCTGGGGATTTTCAAGGATCTGACGGATATTGCGCCGATAACGGCGTTCAAAATGCCGCAAAAGCAGGAGGACGCGCAGGCGGCCGGCACGGGCGGGCTGAAATAAACCAACGGTGAGACCTATATGATCCATGTTTACTACGGAAACGGAAAAGGAAAAACAACCGCCGCAATCGGGCTTTGCGCCCGCGCAGTAGGCTGCGGGTTTAACGCGGTGTTTGCCCGGTTTTTGAAAAGCTGGGACTGCGGAGAGGTTCATTCCCTGAAAAAGCTCGGCGTTGAGGTTGTAGACGCGAATGTTGCGGGGCAGAGCTTTGTGCTGAAGCTCACGCAGCAGCAGACAGACGACACGGCAAAAAACTGCCGCGATGTTTTTGAAAGCGTCTCTAGGCGCGACGCGCCGAATTCCGTGCTTGTGTTTGACGAGCTTTTGGACGCGGTCGGACTGGGGCTGCTGCCGGTTGAGTCTGTCGTGCGGTTCATTGAGAGCGCACAGGCTGAGATTGTAATCACGGGGCACACGAACATTCCGGAGATATTTGAGCTTGCCGACTACCTGACGCACGTTGCGGCGGAGCGTCACCCGTATGAAAAGGGCGTTGCCGCAAGGCGCGGAATTGAGTTCTAGCGCGAGCGTGGATTGAAACGCGGGTCGCTGCGCGTGGGGTACTTATGATGGCGTTGACTGCCTCAGTCGCTCCTCACTGAGGAGTGTGGATTGAAACGGTCGGGCTATGATAGGCATGATGTCCGTGTTCGGTCGCTCTGCAGATAAGGAGCGTGGATTGAAACGGTATCGGGTCTGAATCCTTCTCACCGTAGTCAGGTCGCTCCTCGTATGAGGAGTGCAAATTGAAACTTTATTTCGGAGGGTATACCAATGAAAGGTTCTATAAAAAAACAGCTTAAAAGAGTGCTTGCGCTGCTGCTTTTATCAGCGTCGGTGACGCTGATGGCGGCGGGCGACTCAAACGATCCGCTTATCACAAGGTCGTATCTTGAGGCGGACTATCGGGCGCAGATGCAGGCGCTGATACAAGGCAAGCTGAATAACGCCTTTACGGGCGCGTATAACAGGTCAGTGTCGCTGATAAACTCCATTACGTCAGTGCCGGTGCCTCGTGAATTCGACGACGTTCCGCCGACCGCGTGGTATTACCCCTCTGTGCAATACGCGGTTATGCACAAAATAACGGCGGGCACGGGAAACAATATGTTTTCGCCGGACAGCCTGATAACTCGCGGCGATTTTGTCACAATGCTGCACAAATTCGCCGGATTTCCTAGCATAAAGGGCAAAAAGTCAATTGTGTTTACAGACGTACCACTTGCGTGTTACTTCGACTATCCGGTTAAGTGGGCCTCGTCTGAAAGGATCGTGAGCGGTATATCCTCCGACAAATTTGACCCGTACTCAACCGTGACGCGTGAGCAAATCGCTGTGATTTTGTATAATTTCCAGCGTTATATGGGAAACTCCGTCGCGATCAGCCGCCCGGACGCCTGGAACAGCTTTTCAGACAAGGCCAGCGTGTCGTTTTGGGCACAGACGGCAATTCAGTGGGCTATTTCCGAGAAGGTAATGAGCGGATCGGACGGAATGATACTGCCGGTTAAGGGCGCGACGCGCGCCGAGACGGTGACGCTGCTCTACGGATTTTACAAAACAGCTCAAATGCCGTAGGTTTTTTACGGTGATTTGACTGCAGCTTAAACACAAAAAAACGCGCTCTCGCGGCTAATAATTCCGCGAGAGCGCGTTTTTTGTGTTTAGCGGCGCAGGGCTTGCCTTTTGGCAAGGCTCTTACTTAAACAGTCCGAACAGTCCGCCTGTCTTTCTCGCTTCCAGCACGTTCATTGCCGAAACGAGCATTTCGGCGGCCTGTGCGCGCGTGACGGTTTCGCCGCCGATTACGGCCAGGCTGTTCGGCAGAACATTGACGGAAAGCAGGTTAACCGAGGCTGTTTTTGCCCAGGCGGGAATCAGATCGTCCGCAAAGCTGCCGACTGACGTGACGTCCGTAATGTCGAGCACGCTGTTGAGGATAACGGCGGCCTCGCTGTAGGTTATAGCGCGGCTTCCGCTGAATACAAGCGTGCCGTCATCAAGGCGTTCGCCGCCGATATAGCCGCTGAGAAGTCCCGCCGAGATATAGGATTTTGCCCAGGTAGGCGTTACAGCGTCGTCCATAAACCCGGTTTGGGTTATGCCTGAAAGGGGCTCCGTGCCGTTAAGCGCCATGCAGAGCGACAGGAATTCGCTGCGCGAGATTGTTGAATCCGGGCGGAAAAAGCTGACCGCTCCGATTTTGTCTCCGATAAGAATTTCCTCCTCGGCCAGAACAAGCGCCGCGTACTGCGCGGGATTGCCCTCCATATCGGCGTACGTCGTCTTGCCGGACTGCTTTTTAATCTCGATTGCGACTGTTGCGGAAGCGGAAATTCCGCCCTTGTCGTCCACCGCGACGTAAACAAAGCTGTCCTTGCCCTTGGATTTTTCCGCAGGTGTGTAGATATACTCGCCGTTTTCGCCGAAGGTTAACGTGCCCTTTTTCGGCTCCTTTGTAACCTCAAAGGTTAAAAGGTCGCCGTCAGGATCTGTTGCGCGGAATTTGCCTGTAATCGGAACGCCGCGGTATGTGGCGAGCTCAAGATTTTCGGCAATCGGAACGGAGTTCGGTACGGGCGTTGCCGTGCCCTCGTTGTTCGGCTGTCCCTCATTGTCTTCAGGAGCCGCTGTCGTTGTGACTTCCGGCGTTTCGGTCTCGTTTTCGTTGTCGTGAGCGAACGCCGCTACGCCCACGAGTCCGGAAACAGCAATCAGCGCGGCAAGCATAATTGATGTTACACGGATTGTACTTTTTTTCATTGTGGATATCCTCCGGGATAAAGTAACGTTACTATTGTGTTACGCAGGGCTGCGATTATACATTGCCGGGGCGTTTTTTTTGAAAAAAGAGAAGTGTTTTTTGCGGGAGCATGCGCGCAATGGGAAGCACCGTAAAAAGACTTTGACAATTTCGGACAAATAGGGTAAAATAATAGCAGAACACACCCGGTGTGCGGCGGTTAAGACTGCGCAATACGTGAAAAGCGGCGGCGGCACACCATAAAATACATTATTATAAGGAAAACACGTTTATTATGAAAAAGAAAATCCTGATTCCCGCGATTGCGGCTGCGGCTGTTCTGCTTATCCTCTCCGGCTGCACTAAAGCGGGGGATCCAACGGCAAGCACGCCGCCAAAGGAGCTGAAGCCCGGCATAACGGCGGAAAACTATGAGGCGCTTATTGCCGATATGAGCTATGACGAGGTGAGTACAATTTTGGCGGCCGAGGGCGAGTCATTTTTTGAAAGGGATAACGCTGAGAATCCGGAAGCCAAGTGGATAGTTTATAGCTGGACGCAAAAAACAGGCGGCGCCGTTGTTTATACGGTTTTCTCCGGCGATAAGCTGACCGCAAAGGCGGCGGACAACCTGTCCGGCGTTACAGAGCGGCAGGTCAGCCTTATCGGCTACGCGCTGCTCGAAGCTGCAATGACGGATGGAACGGGAATGACGTATGAGGACGCGAAGCGCGTTATAGGCGCGGAGGGCCGGCAATCGGAGCCGTTTATTGTAAACGGCAAGGAATCGTTTACGTACACCTGGGAAAACGGAACGGTAAAATTCTCGGCAATGTTTGTCGGCGATTCGCTGTTCGGCCAGGAGCTGATAAGCCTGTAGGCGCGGCGGCCGACCGGCCTGATTTGGCGCTGTATAGTCCTTCTGCCTAAGAAGCGTTCCGGATTTGCAAGGATATTTTTCGGATTGCCGGGAGGAGGACGCAGGCGCGTAGTAACTACGCAAAAACGACGACACGGCAATGCGGAAAATTTCCGC
>JAISTA010000074.1 GCA_031272845.1 Oscillospiraceae bacterium | reverse complement strand
GGCGCCGCAGGAGCTGCCGCAGGCGGCTCCGGAATGTCCGCTACGAGCGACTCCGTCGTGAGCACCATAGACGCGACTGAAGCCGCGTTTTCGAGCGCGGAGCGGCACACCTTTGTCGGGTCGACGATTCCGGCCTTGATGAGGTCGGTATATTCACCGGAGGCCGCGTCAAACCCATACGCCGCGTCTGCCGAGGACTTAACCTTGTCGAGTATAACCGCGCCTTCAAGACCCGCGTTCGCCGCAATCTGGCGAATCGGAGCCGCAAGCGCAAGGGCGATAAGTGCCGCGCCTGTCTTCTCGTCTCCCGAGAGACTGGCAAGGAGCTTTTCAACAGCCTTTGCGGCGTTGACAAACGCCGTGCCGCCGCCGGGGACGATTCCCTCTTCAACCGCCGCGCGTGTTGCGTTGAGCGCGTCCTCAATGCGGAGCTTTTTCTCCTTCATCTCGGTTTCAGTCGCCGCGCCTACCTTTATAACCGCAACTCCGCCGGAGAGCTTTGCAAGCCGCTCCTGGAGCTTTTCACGGTCGTAATCAGAGGTCGTCTGCTCAATTTCCGTGTTGATTTGGGCAATGCGGCCCTTGATTGTCGCCGCTTCGCCCGCGCCGTCTACAATAATCGTGTTGTCCTTTGTGGACTTAACCTGGCGCGCGCGTCCGAGCTGATGAATTCCCGCTTCTTTCAGCTCCATGCCGAGCTCGGAGGAGATAACCTCGCCGCCCGTGAGCGCCGCGATGTCCTTGAGCATTTCCTTGCGGCGGTCTCCAAAGCCGGGGGCCTTTACGCACAGGCACACAAACGTGCCGCGCAGCTTGTTGAGGATGATGGTCGCCAGAGCCTCGCCCTCGACATCCTCCGCGATAATGACAAGCTTCTTGCCGCCCTGAACAACCTGCTCAAGAACGGGCAGAATCTCCTGAATGCTGCTGATTTTCTTGTCTGTGATAAGTATATACGGGTCGTCTACAATGGCTTCCATCTTGTCCGTATCCGTGACCATATACGGTGTTACATAGCCGCGGTCGAACTGCATACCCTCGACGACCTCGGAGAATGTCTCCGCTGTTTTGGACTCCTCAACAGTGATAACGCCGTTCTTTGAGACCTTTTCCATTGCCTCGGCGATAAGCTTGCCGATTGTCTCGTTGCCTGAGGATACCGCGCCGACGCGCGCAATATCGTCCGTGCCCGCAACCGGCTTTGAGATCGCCTTAATGCTCTCAACCGCCGACTCAACAGCCTTGTCGATGCCCTTTTTCATAGCCATAGGGTTCGCGCCGGCCGCGACGTTCTTGATGCCCTCGTGGATCATCGCCTGCGCGAGAACCGTCGCCGTCGTCGTGCCGTCGCCCGCGACGTCGTTTGTTTTTGCCGCGACCTCACGCACGAGCTGCGCGCCCATGTTCTCAAACGCATCCTTAAGCTCAATTTCCTTTGCGATCGTAACGCCGTCGTTTGTGATAAGCGGCGAGCCGTACTTTTTCTCGAGAACGACGTTGCGTCCCTTGGGTCCGATTGTGAGCTTTACCGTGTCGGCCAGCTGGTTAACGCCGGATTCTAAAGCGCGGCGAGCCTCCTCGCCGTAAATGATTTGCTTTGCCATATATACATACTCCTTGTAATAATAATTCTGTGAGCGCGGCAGTCCTGCCGCAGCCCTGTGTGGTTTAGAGCGGACGTTTGCTTACGGCAAACGCCCTGCGGTTATTCGACGATTGCGAGAATGTCGCCCTGGCGGACGATTTTGTATTCAACGCCGTCTACCTTGACCTCTGTGCCGCTGTACGTTCCGATGATTACCTTGTCGCCTTTTTCTACGACAATGTCGATTTCGTTACCGTCAACAAGCCCGCCGGGACCCGCCTCGATAACCTCATAGACCTGGGGCTTTTCCTGCGCCGCGCTTGACAGGATGATGCCGCTTTTTGTCTTTTCCTCTGCCTCAACCTGCTTTACAATTACACGGTCAAATAAAGGACGAAGTGCCATTGCTTTTTTCCTCCGATAAAATAATTATTTTAGATTAAAAACACGTACTGTTTTCGGGGCAAATCCGCCCCTGTCCAAATTTTTAGCACTCTGCGCCTTAGAGTGCTAAATCTATATTAATAATAACCGTGTAGTTAAGTTTGCGCAAGCCTGTAAAGCAAGCAATATCGGAGAATATACGAATTTATGGGCGTATATTTGAAAATACACGCCCATAACAGGGGTATTGCTCTTTAATGCTGTGAAATACTCCCGATTTCGCTTAATTTACATTTTTTTAATAATTTGAACCGAGCGCAAGCCGCGCCGCGCACAGGGCAAGCGTTGTATCCAGATCGCGCACGAGCTTTACGGGGAATTCCTGCGGCTCAAGGTGCGAGCCGTCCTGCGCCGCAATCTCGCGCGTGACCGACACAAGGCAGTACGGGTAGCTTATAGAAGAAAACGTAACCGTCGCCTTGGGCGACTGGCCGAAGGTGATTACCTGACCTACGCCCTTTGCCCGCTCCGGCTGAACCGCTGAAAAGCCGTAAGGTATAACAAGCGTGCGGGCCGGATTTGTAACCTCGCCGGAATAACGGCTGCTGACAAGCGAAATTTTGTTTGCGGAAACAAAATCCTGCGCCCATTCCGGGATAGACAGCGCAATGTCAGACAAATAACGCGAGATATGGTCTTTTTTGTCTTCAAGAATGATAATGGGTTTCATTTATTGCCACCTGCCGGGAATTGATTGTGGTGGTATTATGAGGCGCTGCGCGCGGGTTATGAGCGGCGGTAACGGTAAAGAAAGCAGATTGTGTTGAGGTTACACGGGAGGTGCAGGGGCGGGTGTCAGCTGCGCCGGGCTTTTGGGCGGAGGATTGGCTGGGCGTGCGGCGCGGCTGCGCGGGCATGTATGCGCGTTTTTTGCGGCGAAGCTATAGCGCGCGGGCTCTGCTCCGGCTGTCTTGCGGGGCTGCTTTTGGCGCGGCTTTCCGTGTGTATGCGCTGTTTTTCTGCGAGGGGCTTTTTAGCTGTACTTTTGGACTTTGATTTTGCTGCGTTATAGGTGTTCTTTTTGGCGAACCGCCGGAGGCGGGAGCTAGGCGTTCTCTGCGCGGTATTTATGCCGAAAAGAATACCTGTCCTTACGGCAAAGTCAAAATATCCCCTCAGCGGCGACCGGTGCATAGCCCCCGCCTTGCGGTTCACCGAAGCAAAGCCGTCCGCCCGACAATAATCCCCTCGTCACGATGTTTTTTTTCTTGCAATTCTCAAAAGCCTGTGCTATACTTCATTAAAGAGAATTGAACCGCAATCAAACCGTAATTT
>JAISTA010000210.1 GCA_031272845.1 Oscillospiraceae bacterium | reverse complement strand
AGAAAAAAACCGGGGGAAATGAATTCCCCCGTTGTTTTGATGGGATGGATTCGCCTTTGGCGAAGTTTTTGGGCGGGGGTGTACGCGCGGGCGCGGTGGGGATTCGGGCGGTTTGGTGCAGTGCGGTGCGGAGGGGTTTGATGTTATCTTTCGCTTCGCTTGTTTTTTCGCGCTTTGCGCGGCGCGGGGTTTTGCAAAACGCCCGGGGGCTGCATGCTCCGGGCGTTTTTGTTTGGATTTATCTATAGCTTTTCTGCCAGAAAGCCCAGCACAAGATTTAGCGCCTCGTCTGAATTGAAGCCTCCGCTTCCGTGGCCGCCTCCTTTCAGCTTGTAGAACCGTACATCCTTTTTGCACTCCTTCAGCTTGTTATACAGCCTGACCGACTGGTTGAACGGCACTAGCATATCCTTGTCGCCGTGCATTATCAGTATCGGCGGCACGGGCTTTTCCTCTGAGATGTAGTTAATCGGATTGACCTGCTGCGCAAGTTCGGCGTTTTCCAGTACATTTTTGCCGCCCAGCAAAAAGCCCTCCGGACTGTCCGCCCCGTGGTGATCCATTGCCGTGGGGTAATAATTCATCATCGAAATATCAGTCGGACCGAACCAGTCGATCGCGCATTTTACAAGCTCCGGCGCGGTGACGGCCACGCTGACGCTTGTGTGCCCGCCGCTGCTGTCTCCCCAGATCGCGATGCGGTCCGGGTCGATATTATACTTCTCGGCGTTGCCGCGCATATAGCGGACAGCCGCTTTCGCGTCCTCGCGCTGTGCCGGAAACTCCGCGCCGATGTCTGTCGGGCGATACTCAACGATCGCGGCGACATATCCGCGCTGCGCAAGCTCTATCATCCTCGGCAAAGCCATCCAAACAACTTGCCTGTGCCAAGCAGAACCAGGCACATACACAATAAGCGGGTATTTCTTTTTTTCGGCGCCCGGAAACGGGAACATATCAAGCGGCGTTATGATCTGCAGGTGCTGATTCTCACCGCTGAGCGACTGATAGACGACGTTCGCGTCCACCGTGATCATACCGCCGGGCTTGTCCGCCCATTCAACCGGCACGCAGCCCTCAGGCGATTCCTCCGAGGCGGGGAAATCCTCCGGCGGCGCGAACATCGGGTACGGCGGCAAAAGATGCAGCTTGTCCATATTGTCCTCCAATTGTTTGTTTAGATTTTTTATTATGCTTGGTATACCACAGAGCAGGCCGGTTGTCAATAGAAATGTACAGGTGCAGTACGCCCCGTATAAGCCTGCTTCCGAAATTCACAAAAAACTCACACAAACTACTTGAAAAAAACTTCTCTTTGTGCTATAGTGTATCATGTAACTATGTACTTTATGGGCAACTGCCGGAAAAAGGCGGTGCCCGGAGCAATTTCACGATTCGATATAAGGAAAAAGAGATAATGGCAAAAGTCACGAAACACGCGGAAAAAGAAAGTCAGAGAATAGCCGCGAAAAAGAAGCAAATACGCTGGTTTTCAATCGGCGCGGCGATAGTCGTCGTCATTTTCGCCTGTGCGCTGTTTTTGAACTCCGCGCTGCCGATGCGCAGCCTGACAGCGCTGTCCGTCAAGGGCAAGGACGGCGTAACAGTCAACATTTCGCCGGTTGAATACAAGTTTTTTTACAGACAGGCAGTCTCCGAATACGAGAACAGCATTTATTCGGCGTTCCCGGACAATTATTCGGAATTTTTGCCGAACTCGAGTCTGCCGCTCGACGCGCAGATTTATGATGAGGAAACCGGCGAAACCTGGGCTGACCGCTATCGCTTTCTTGCCGCAACAAAGGCAAAGGAATACGGCTCGATTTGGGCTGAAATTGTAGACAAGGGCCAGCAGGACGTTCTTTCCGAGGAAAAGGCCGAGGAGATAGACAGCTCGCTTGAAACGCTGAAATTGTACATTTCGTACGGGTTTTACGGTACAAACGTCAAGAATCTCAAGGGCTACCTTGTCTCCATTTACGGCAAGGGCATGGATGAGACGACATACCGCCGTCTTTTGCGCGAACAGCTTGTTATCGAGGAATACACGGAACGTGTGCGCAACGCCTTTGAATATACGCCGGAGCGCGTTAACGCGCATTATGACGAGAATAAAGACAAGTTCGACGTGTTTGACTACCGCTATGTTCTGATAAATCACAACGCTCAGGATCAGATCAGCGTGGACGACGAAGCTGTAACCGCCGCAATGGCCGAGGCCAAAAAGCTGGCGGAAAAGCTTCAGTCCGCCAAGACAGAGGAAGAGTTTATTGCCCTGGCTGATGAGGCGCTGGGCATTGTAGACGCGAAAAAGAACGCAGACAGCGGGACAACACCCGAGGAAGACGCCTCCGCCCCGGATGGCGAAACAGACGACGCGGAGAACCCGGACGGTGAAGCTGCCGCAGACGACAAGACGGACGGAGACGCTTCGACCGACGCGGATAAAGAGGACGACGACACGGACGAGCCGGGCCCGCTGGAGTTTTACGACGCAGAGTATTATCACAAGCATTATCGCGGCGGAATCGTAACTCCCGCAATGCAGGAGTGGATGTTTGCTTCATCCCGCGAAAAGGGCGACATCGGCATTATGTCAGTGCTCGAAAATGAGACTCTCTCAACCGGCTGGTATGTCGTGTACTACATCGGTCGCGACGATAACCAGTACGATACGGCTTCCTTCCGGGAGATACTTATAACGCCGACAGAGGTTTTGGAAAGCGCGCACCAGACCTCCGACGAGAACGGAAACGCTGTTTTAGACGAAGAGGCCTTCCAGGCGGCAAAGGCGGAGGCAAACGCCGCAGCAAAGAAAGAGGCCGAGGATTTGCTTGCCGTTTGGGGCAAGGACGGCGTGCTTGAGTACACCACGGCGGAGCCAACACCGTCGCCCGAGCCGTCGCCCACACCGACAGCCGACCCGTCGGCAACACCCCCGCCGACGGCAGACCCGTCCGCCACGCCGACACCAACAGTCGACCCGACAGCCGCACCCACGCCGACAGCCACGCCGTCAGCCACACCTACGCCGACGGCCACACCCACACCGTCAGCAACGCCGACAGCCACACCCACACCGTCAGCCACGCCGACAGCCGACACGTCAGCAACGCCGACGCCCACTCCCGACCCGTCGGCCGAGCCGGAAGAGCCGAAACCGGAGTATCCCGCGTATTCGGACGAGCGCATGGAGGCCATTATAAAGGACGGCAAGTCAGACGGCACGGTTGAATACGGACTGTATGAAAACGTCGCGAAATACGACCTTGCGTTAAACACTGCGCTTCTGGACTATCTGTACGGAGAGGACCGCGCGGGCGCGGATCTGAAAAAAGGCGACTACAAGATGATTGCCGTAACTGACGCGAACGGATACACCTCGTATCACATCGTTTTGTTCCGGGGCTTCGGCGGTACCTACCACAACTATCTGGCAGACACGTCGCTGCGCGACGCGGACGTTGCTGACTGGCAGGCGCATTATCAGGACACCGTGCTCAAAAAGCACTGGGGCTTCCGCTTCGCGTAAGCCGGGGCCTTGCTGAAAAGCAGCCGACAAATAACAGCACAAAAATCAACGCGTGGCGGGCAAGACGCGGCGCGTTGATTGCATTTCCGGGCTTTTTATAGCCGCCGCGAAAATCCTGTACTCAAGAACCTGCATGAATACAGGTTCTAAGCTGAAAATGACGCTCACAACCGTTACAACGCAAAATTTCAGAAACCTTTCGGGACAGACTGTTGAGTTTTCTCCGGGGATGAACGTGGTTACAGGACAAAACGCTCAGGGAAAGAGCAACCTCCTGGAGGCCGTTTCTCTTTGCGCCGGAGGGCGCTCGTTCCGCACGGCGCACTCGGCTGAAATGATTGCTTTCGGCGCAGACTCGGCGCGCGTCACGGGGCGCTTTGCCGACGGGGAGCTGGAAACAGAGGTTAGGTGCGAGATGCCGCTCGGCCGCGCAAAGGCATTTTTCGAAAACGGCAACAGGCTGAAAAAATTCGCGGACATTTCGGCGCCGGTTTCGGCGGTTTCGTTTACGCCGGAGGACTTGGAGCTTGTAAAACGCGGCGCGGCTTACCGAATGGCGGCACTCGACGCGGCAATTTCCCGTCTGCGTCCGCGTTTTGCGGAAAGCG
>JAISTA010000175.1 GCA_031272845.1 Oscillospiraceae bacterium | reverse complement strand
CCTCGCACACACAAAGGAAAAACCCCGCGTTTTCGCGGGGTTTTTCCAATCTTCCAGCCGCCGATCCTACAGCAGCTTCGTCCATTTCTCGAAATAGTACGCCCTCGTCGGGTGCTTCGATGTCTTCCGCACGTACTCGTGCGAGTTCGTCGCTTCCTGCACCTCGCGGTAGTACCACGCGCTTGTGTCCGCATTGTCCGGCCACGTTTTCATGCCGTCCAGCAGGTCGGTGAGGAGCTCCGGCTCGCGCCACAAAATGTGGTTTACCATTGTCATGAACTCCGCACGCGTCATCTCGCCGATGCCGAAGTATCCCGCGCCGCGCCCGAACATCCAGCCCACTCGCGTCACGCTGTAGATCGCCGGCGCCGCCCAGAAGCCCTCGATTTCGTCCACATCCGCGTACTTTGTCCCCGCGTTCGCCGGAAGATCCTCCGCGCCGCGAAGCGCGATTACGCCCCGGAAAATCGACGCAATTTCAGCGCGTGAGATCGGGTTGCTCGGCTTAAACGTGCCGTCCGGGTAGCCGGAGAGCAGGCCTGCTTTGTAGCAGGTCGCGACAGCCGTCGCGTACCAGTCGGTCTCCGGAACGTCCGGGAACGGGCTGGTTTTTGTCGTGTTCGCGGCCTTTACGTCCGCCGGAAGGATGATGTTGTAGATTACCTGGCACACCTCCGCGCGGGTGATGCTCGCGCCGGGACGCACCGTGCCGTCAGGGTAGCCCGCGACGTAGGCCAGGTGCTCGCCCGGAACAGGCGTATCGGTCAGTGTGACTGTGCGCAGGAGCGGAGCCGCATACGCGCCCTCGTTCTTGGTGATATCGTCCGGGAATTTGCCGACTATGCCCGTTGTGTCCGCAGCCGCGTAAAGGTACACGAGCTCAACGTCAACGTCGCTGCCCGCGTCCGCGAGGATGTCCGCCAGCTTGGCCGCAATGTCCGCAGCCTGCGTTTTGAGGTTGTAGAGCGTCCACGCCGTGTCGCCCGCTTTGCGAACGCCGAGGGTTGCGTTTGCGTCGTTTACGCCGACATACTGCGGCTTTCCGTCCGTGCCTGCCGCCGGAAGAACGCCGTCGTCGTGAAGCGTAATGCTGCCGAGGCCGAGGAGGCTGTCAAAGCTCTGCTCGGCGGGGTTAAAGGTCAGCGTAAACACATCGCCGCTCTCAATCCACGGGCGCGTTATCTCGATAGAAAGCTTCTGTGTGTTCGGCGTTGCAAGTGAATCAGCATTGGCGCTGTTTTTAATGTTTGATTCAACCGTAATCGTCTCAACAGCGTTTGCCGCGCGATCCGCGTCTGTTGCTGTCCACGTGCTGTCAGCGTCGCCGAAGGTTGTCGGTGTTGCGCCGAGACCCTGACGGTAGAAGCCGTTAAGCACCACCTGTGCCCCGAAGCCGAAGAGATTGCTGCTGATTCCCGTAGGTGCAAAAGCTTGCAGAGACGGCAGAAACTTATTAAAGTTCTCCGCTGCGCTGTTCGCACCGACGTGATCATACTGCGCGCCGGGAACATTTACTGTTGCAATGTTTGCGGCAGTACTGTTGTTCCAAGCCTGTGCAGCAGGTCTTATTATCAATTGCCACGCCGAAGTCGGGTTGCCGAACGTTGTCCACGCAGGAACCATGTGCAGAGCCGTTTTAGAGTTGACATACACCTCGGGGCTGCTGTCATCATCTCCAATTATTCCGCCGTCATCCGCTACAGTAAGCGCTATGTTCGGTGTAAATAGCGGATTGCCGACGATTCCGGTAGTATATCCGGGTGCGTAGTAGCTTGTCAGCTTTGTTCTGCTGGTGATGAGAATATCGTCTCGCGCGATGTTAAAGCGGGCGGGGATAATAACGTTATTTGCGTCTGTCAGCATATAATCGAGAATCTTTCCTTTTATGCTGCCCGATGTGTTGGTGTTATATCCGGCCGTGTCGGGATACTCAAGATTTGTTGAGTAGTCTCCTCCGGAGAGAACAGGCTTTGCCGAATCGCCGACAGAAACGGAAACAAAGCCGAGAGCCTGCTTGTAGGGATTTGCGGCAAGTGAGAGCTGCTCCGCAATGCTAAGCGTGCCGTTGCCGTCAGCGTCCAGGTCTGAAACAGTGCTGCTGGTCGCGCTTATCGGCGCTCCGATGTAGAAAAGCCACGCCTGAATGTCAGCCCAGGAAACTCCGCTCAGCGTAATCGTCGAGGGGGCGGAAATCAGCGCGTAATCAAGCTCCGGCGAGCCGACAAGCCGGTAAAGCTCGTCATATGTAATCGTAGCCTTGCCGCCGAAGGCCGGGGTAAGGTCTCCGAATTGGTTGCCGGCATTAGTGCCGTTCGGAATCTCAAGCTTTGTCGCCAGAAGACCCAAATCAAGTCCCGCTTCAAAATTGTCGCGTCCCGTCAGCAGATAATACTTTCCGCTGTCGCCGCCCTTGCTGTCCTTGTCGTGGTAATTGGCCGCGCCCGCAAAGCCCGTCAGCAGCGTTGCAAGCATTGCAAGGCTGAGCGCGAGCGCAAGCGTTTTTTTCGCAAGCGAGCCGGTTTTTCTGTTTGTGTTTGTCATTGGTTTTTAATAACTCCTATATTCCTCGAGAATATTCGTACATTCATAATTATAGCCTAAAGCGGCCGATAAGTCAATACTATTTTGCAACAATTTGCTGTCGTATTAACTCGTGTTTTATGGAATTTTCTGGTTTTAGGCCGAATTTTCCATCTGCCGTTACTTATCCCGGGATGGTAAACGGGTAGTCTATTATGCTAATCCACTTCTCGTAGTTAAAGGGGCGGTTGGCAACGGGTTTATTCGTGCGGGCGGCAAGGTACGAGTTTGTCGCAACCTGAACCGCCGTGTAATACCACGCGGTTTTGTCCGCGTTGTCCGGCCAGGTTTTCATATTCGGCAGCATGAAGGAATCGTTTTCAACAACGTGCCCGGACGCGGTGTTTACAACAGACATAAACTCGGCGCGCGTAATCTGCGAGTCGGGGCGGAACGTTCCGTCGCCGTAGCCGACAAAATAGCCCTTTCTCGCCGCGTACTCAATATAGGACTTTGCCCAGTGGTCCGCAATATCCGTAAAGACCGGCAGCGCATTGTCCGCGTCCGGCGCTTCCGGAGCCGCCTTTGCAAAGTTTGCGGCGATAACCGCAAGCTCGGCGCGCGTTATCGGCGTGTCCGGGTTAAAGGCCGAAGCGCCGTCCGCCGCCCATCCCGCAAAATAGCCCATTTTCTTTGCTGACGAGATTGCGGTGTTGTACCACTGTCCGGCGTTAACGTCTGAGTAGCTGTTTGCCGTAACGGCATCGGCTGCCGTGAACTTGCCCTGTTCAATCGACTGGCGGTAGAACACCCAAACGGCCTCGCCGCGCGTCAGGTTGCCCTGCGGGCGCACAGTTCCGTCCGGATAGCCGGTGATATACAGGAAATGCTCCTCGTAAGGCTCAAAAATCCACTGCGCGTAAAGCTTAAACACCGTTCCGTCCGCCTGTGCGGGAACGACGTTGGTATCAAAGTACCAGGTTCCGTTGCCGTCGGACTGCGTGTTCCAGCCGATAAAGACGTACACTCCGTCGGCTGCGGTCGGTTCGCCTGTCGGCACGCCGACTGCGGCGGAAGCGACAATGTCAGAGATACCGGTCTGCGCCGTCGGCAGTGTAACGCCTGAAGTGTCTGCGCCGGAGGGTGCGTTCAAGTCATACGTGAGCTCCCATGTGTTTGCGGCGGACACCGTAAGCATTGTGGCAAACGACAGCGCAAGCGCTATTGTCAGCACCATTGCAAGCCCGCGCTTTGCGGCGGTTTTCATTTGTTTGAAGCTGGACATAAATACCTTCCTTTAATTCGTGTTTTTTAAGCAGGCTTTTTCGAAAAAGAGTATGTTCGAAAAAGCTTATGCTTATATACTAATCAAGATACAGTTATCCTAGTATCATCACCAGTATATACATTATTTTAACAAATCTGACGGCGCTTGTCAAGCTTTCGGCGTTGTTTTCACAGCGTGTTGTATCTGAACGGCTGCTCGGACGCAATATGCGGTGGGTGTGCGGTGCGCCGGACGGAGGTTTCCGGATTTAGGGCGCCGCCGCCGCAAAAAAACAAAACCGCCGTGGGAGGTGAGCTCCCCCGGCGGTTCATTTAAGCTAAAGCCCAAGCCCTACGCCATAGACTCCGTTTCGACAATATGCTCCGCGCCGTACTCCGACCTGAGCTTCGGCTTTTCGATCTTGCCTGTGGCGTTGCGCGGTACTGGCGCGAACACGACCCTGCGCGGACGCTTGTAGCGCGGCAGATCGCGGCAAAAGGCTTCAATATCGGCCTCGGAAAGTGTAACGTCCGGCTTCGGCTCGATAACGGCGAGCGTAATTTCGCCGAGGCGCTTGTCCGGAACGCCGATGACCGCAATGTCCTTTATTCCGGGGTGAGCGGAAAGGAAGCTCTCAATCTGCACGGGGTAAATGTTCTCGCCGCCGGAGATTATAACGTCTTTTTTGCGGTCGACCAAGAAAATAAAGCCGTCCTCGTCCTGACGGGCCATGTCGCCTGTCATAAGCCAGCCGTCCTTTATCGAGGCGGCGGTCGCCTCCTCGTCACGGTAGTAGCACGTCATAACGCCGGGGCCGAACACGGCAAGCTCGCCGACCTCGCCCTGCGGAACAGCCGCTCCGTCCTCCCCGACAATTTTGCACTCCCAACCGAAGCCGGGAATGCCGATCGCGCCGATTTTGCGGATATTCTCAACGCCGAGGTGCACGCAGCCCGGCCCTATGCTTTCTGACAGGCCGTAGTTCGTGTCGTACTCATGATTCGGAAATATGCTTTTCCACGCGGAAATCAGCGACTTCGGCACAGGCTGCGCGCCGATGTGCATAAGCCGCCACTGCGAAAGGTTCGGAAAGTCATCCGGCCGCAGCTCCCCGCGCTCGATTGACAGCAAAATGTCCTGCGCCCACGGCACTAAAAGCCAAACGATCGTGCATTTTTCGGAGGAAACGGCGGCCAAAATGTCTCGCGGAGACGTTCCCTTGAGCAAAACGCCCTTTCCGCCGGAAATCAGGCTGCCGAACCAGTGCATTTTCGCGCCGGTGTGGTAAAGCGGCGGTATGCACAGAAATACGTCGTCCTTTTGCTGGCCGTGGTGAGCCTGCTCGACGCGCGCGGCGTGCGTCAGGCTCTCGTGATTGTGCAAAATCGCCTTGGGAAAGCCGGTTGTTCCGGAGGAAAAGTAAATCGCGGCGTTGTCCGTTTCGGCAAGCGCAATGCTCGGCGAGGCGGACGGGCAGTCTGCCGTTAACTCCGCGTAGCTTTCGGCAAAGCGCGGGGGCAGTCCGTCTCCGCAGTAAATCAGAGCAAGCTCCGGCGGCAGAAGATCGACTATTTGCTCGAGCCTGCCGACGAATTCTGTTCCGAAAACAAGAATGTCGACCTCCGCAAGCTCAAGGCAGTACTTGATCTCATCGGCTGTGTAGCGGAAATTCAGAGGCACGGCAATCGCGCCTGTTTTCAGCGCGCCGAAGTAAACGGGCAGCCACTCAAGCCCGTTCATCATCAGGATTCCGACCTTGTCGTCTCTTTTAATTCCGCGTGCGAGCAGAAGATTGGCAAAGCGGTTCGCCTTTTCGTTGAAAACGGACCACGTAATCTCGCGGCGGTAGGGCTTTCCGCGCGCGGACTCGACAAGCTCGTATTCCTTCCACGAGCCGCGCTTTGTCTCCGCGCGCTCGGGATTTATCTCGACAAGCGCAATGTCCGCCCCGAATTCGCGGGCGTTTTTTTCAAGCAGTTCTGTAATCGGCATTTTGTATGCTCCTTTCGGTAAAAAATCTTTGCGAGGCGGGTCTTTACGGTAAAATAGCAAAAATAAAAAGCCCCGCTCCCTGAAAACGAATTGTCAGGGGACGAAACTTGTGTATTCGGCAAGGCCGAAAAATTCCGCGGTACCACCCCAATTGCGCGAAAACGCGCCTCTTTAGGCCAAGCAGCCTTATTCTCTGTTTCGGGAGAACCCGTATTTCCCTACGGCAGGCACGGTACGCCCGAGCCTTCGGAAAATCCGCTCCGAGATGTATTTACATACCGAATCCGCAAATGCTTGCACCGTCCGCATTCTCTCTGAGGGCAGAAGCGCGTACGCCTCCGCTAAGGCTGAATTATGGTATCTTTCTTCTCATCACAGCGTTGTGTGGTTACTATTTAATTGAAGTTATTATACGACGGGATGGTGTGGATGTCAACAGGAAATATTTGGGGAAGGCCTTGCGGTTTGGGTTTTGCTTGCCGTTGTGCGGTGCTTGTTCACCGTAGCAGTCGGCGCGGGTTGTTTGCAGCGGGGTGTAGGTGTTGGGTTGGGGTGTTGATGTTTTCAGGGATTTTCGTTTGCCTGTGCTGCGTGTTACGGGTGTTCTTTTGTACGGAAATCTTGCGGCGGGA
>JAISTA010000153.1 GCA_031272845.1 Oscillospiraceae bacterium | reverse complement strand
GCCCGCCGCGTAGGCGTTTTAGCTTCGCATTGAAGAGCAGCCGAGTCCCAATTCCAAAAACCGTAACCTGCGCCGCACAGAGAACTTTTCGTTCCCGCCGTGAGTTTTGCGTCGAAAAGAACACCCACCCACGCGGCCCAGTCCCAATTCCAAACTCCGCAACCCGCCTCAAACAGAAAACTTTTCGTTCCCGCCTAAACATTACCGTCTAAAAGAACACCACCGCCGCCGCAATCCCAAAGCAGCCGCCCAAAAAAGCCCCCGGAGAAATCCTATTTCTCCGGGGGCCTAACACACCGCAAATATTCACTTCTAGCCCCACAGCTCCGCCGCCGCGTTCGACTTTGCCACATCCACCTCCGCCGCCGGAAACCGCTCCCGCAGAAACTCCGCGACACGCGGAATCACCGGGTTTTCTGTTGAAAAATGCCCCGCGTCAATCAGATTTATCCCCAGCGCCTGCGCGTCGAGCCACACGTTGTGCTTAATATCCGAGGTAATCAGCGTGTCGATTCCCTGCTCGCGGCAGGCTGCGAGATACGAACCGCCGGAGCCCGCGACGACCGCTATGCTTTTCGGCGTGGTTTTTGCGTCGTAATAGCGCAGCCCGGAGCACCCGAGCTTTTCCTTGACAAAGCTCAAAAGTCCCTGTATATCGGATATACTGCCGGGCAGAGCGCCGCGCCGGCCGTAGGCGTACGGCGTGCCGTTCGGATACGCGCCGTCGCGGCTTTTTTCGCCGTCAAAATTCTCTCCGAAAAGCGAAACGCCGCGCAGACAGAGCGTTTTTGCAAGCTCCGCGCTCGTGCCGCACTCTGCCGCGTCAAGATTTGTGTGCATGCAGATCGCGGCGATTCCGTTTTCGGCAAGCGTCAGGGCAAGGCCGCCCGAAACGCTGCCGTCAGTCACTGCTTTCAGCTCAAAAAACAGCGGATGGTGGCTTACAATCAGGTCGTATTTACCGAGAACGGCCTCCTCTGCGACGGCCTGCGTTATGTCGAGCGCCGTCAGGATTCGCGCAACGCTGCGGCTTTTTCTGCCGACAAGCAGACCCACATTGTCAAAATCCAGCTTGCCCTCTATCGGCGCAATCGAAAACAGCGCGTCCAGAACCGCTCCGGCTGTGTATTTTTCGGTCATAGCTTCTCCTTTTTGCCGCGATGCCGTGAGTACGGGGTATTCGCGCCCGCTCTCCCGGACCGTGCGGCGTGTGACGATAAAGCCGTTTTCGCGCAAAAAGCGCGTCAATGCGGCTTCTTTTGTGTTCGGACTTAGAATAAACGTCGCCCGCGTTTTGCCGAGCCCGGAAAAGCCCGCGAGTATCTCCGCAATCGTTTCGCCGCCCATCCCGGCTACGACGCAGACCTCAAACTCCGCGTCCGCCGGAATACCGTCGGCGCAAGCAAAGCTTATTCTGTCCGACACTCCGAGCCTTGCGGCGTTTTTTTGCGCCGTCCCTAGCGGCGCTTTAGCAATGTCGGACGCGGTAATGCGCCGGGAGGCGCCGCCGTCTCTGTCACGCAGAGCGATAAACGCGGACAAAAGGCCGTGGTCGCAGCCGACATCGAGCAGCGCCGCGCCATCCGGAATCAGCGAGGCTATTAATTTCAGGCGTGGTTTAAGCTTCAAGATAATTGGGGGGCGGTTTGTTTGAATTTTCGGCAGCGCTTAAGGAAAAGCCGCGCAGTAGAGCGCGGCTTCTTCTTTTTGCGTTGTGCTGTCTTTGCCTGGCTGTTATGCCTTGACACCGAGACGCTCATTCAGCGCGGCGATGAATTCGTCTGCCTCAACGCCGTGAACCTCGCAGGCCTCGCCGACAGTTTCGCCGGAGCTCATTGCACAGCCCAGGCAGTGCATACCGATTGAGGTAAAGATCGGGGCCGTTTCCGGCGCTTCGTTCAGGATGTCACCGATTACGGTGTCTTTTGTTATGGTCGTCATTTTAGTTTCCTCCGTGTTATTTATTAGTATTTATAGTTTTTTGGGTTTTATGTCCAACAGAAATCAAAATATAAGGTTAAGAAATTCCTGCGTCTCATTTTCGGCGGTATATCCCGCCAGTGTCATATAGACAAGGTAGTCGCCGACGCGGCGGAGATAAAAATCTAAGTAAATATCTGTTCCGTTTTTGTTGACAGTATACGATACGTGCGTATAGTCAAGTCCGCCGAGAACAACACCCTCCGCGCCGAGCCTCTGTACATCGCCGTAGTTAGCCGCGATAATGTCAGCCAACTCCTCAAGCGTTGAGCTGTCAAGTCCGTATCCGGAGATGTCCTCATACTGTATTTGAATGTCCGCGCCGTCCTTCGAGACAAGGTAAGCGTCATAATATACGCCGGGCGCCTGCTCCAGGACAAATTCGTCGTAAGTCAGGTCGCTGTTCAGATAATCATCATATGACAGCCCCATGAATCCGAGCATTTGCTCCTCAGACCCGACAGTAAAGCCGTTCGGCACCGTGAACCAGATTTCTGACCAGCTGTTAAAGAAGAAGGTGCGGTCTTCGTTCCATGCGCCGAGACCGAAGGTGGACTCAACGTCAATCGTTGGATCCAAATCGTCGGGTTCAGCCGCGAAAAGCGCGGTGAGCTGCTCGTACAGCTCCGGAGTAATGCCGAGGTATTCCTCGAGCTTTTCCATAAGCGCGTCTTCGTTTTCCAGCAGGTAATCCGCAATGTATTCGGCCGCCTCGTCCATATCGTTAAACTCGCGTGTCGGCTTCGGCTCAATCTTTTCATTGTCGTTTCCAAGGCTTACCGCGAGGGTGATCAGCGCGTCCTTGCCTGATTCAAGCGAGATTGTTGTTGACAGGTCTTTAACCTTTACGGCGAATCTCAGCTTCAGACCCTTAGAGTCAATACCCAACTCGTCAAGCATCCCCGTTATCTGCGGCGCAATGTCCGCAAGCTCCGGAATACTGAGGATTTTGCCGAGGTCAAGAACGAGCTCCGTACCGGCTTTGTCGTATCTGTAGGTTCCGAGGTCAACCGTAACGAGCATTCCCATATCGACCGCGACAGAAGCCGTGCCCTTGTAGCCGGAGCCGTTTTTGTCATAGTCTCCGTAGAGCGAAACGCGCATATCATTCGGCGCTTTAACCGCAAACTCGTAGCCCGTGCCCGGCACATAGGCGGCAATTATTTCGGCAGTTACCTCGTCGTCCACAATCGCTTCCGTAACCATGCCCGAATCCTTGTTGCTCTTGTTTACAAGAAAACCGAGCTTGATTCCGCCGACCTCTTCCTCGATATAGCCGAGCTCGTCCTCTAGGGTCTCAATGAGGTCGGCCATCACGCCCTTGTAATCTTCGGCGTAGGGGTCGAGCGTCTGCATGTAATCGTTATACCAGTCCTCAAGCTCCTTGTTGTTTTGGAGCCGCACAAGCACGTCACGCGCAAACTCCGTCAGGCGCTTTGCGCTGATGTATGTATCAATACGGTCGAGCTTCACGGTTTTGCCGTTGTTTACCGATACCGTGTAATTTCCCTCAACCGTATAGTCGAGCGACTCAAAAAGCGCCAGCGTCTCGGTCTCAAGGTCTTCAAGCAGACTGTCGTAGAAATCGGTGTTGTAAAGCGAGGACAAATCGATTTCGCCAAGTCCCGCAAGCACGTCTTCTCCGTAGCTGTCAGTGCGCGGACTTGAGAAAATCTCGCCGCCAAGAATTTCAGGAATGCCGAAAATAAAATTCTTTTCGTCAAACGCGAAAACACCGTTTACTGTTTTGCCCGGCAGAATGCTGACCGCAACGTTCGCCGCCATCTCGCTCAAGTCCTTCTTCATCATGCCCTTGAAAACAACGGACGCGCCGGCAAGGCTCGGAAAGTCCGATTCAGACAGCCCTGCAAGCTCATACAGCTTGTCAAAAATCTCCTGATTGTCTGTGAGCTTGATTGAAGCCTCTTCAACGATCGTGTCGT
>JAISTA010000134.1 GCA_031272845.1 Oscillospiraceae bacterium | reverse complement strand
GAGGCGTAACGGAGCTGATGAAGGCGGGCTTTGACACGCTTGTCGAGGCGGGTTACGCGCCGGAAATGGCGTATTTTGAGTGCGTACACGAGATGAAGCTGATTGTTGACCTCATCAACAGCGGCGGCTTTGCGATGATGCGCTATTCAATCTCCGATACGGCCGAATACGGCGATTACAGAACCGGGACGCGTATCATAACGGAAAAAACGCGCCGCGAGATGAAAAACATCCTGCGCGAGATTCAGGACGGCACGTTTGCCTCCGAGTGGATCAGCGAAAACAAGGCCGGCGGACGTGCGCATTTTCTTGCGGCGCGCCGCGTTCAGGCCTCGCACCTTGTCGAAACCGTCGGCAAGCAGCTGCGCGGTATGATGAGCTGGCTGAAAAAGTAAAAACGCTAAGGTAAGCAAATAATATGTCTGATATAAAGAAAAAAAGCGCGGAGCTGTCCGGCCTGCCGGAGCGCGCGCCGAACCGCAGCCTGCTTTTTGCGCTGGGCTTTACCCGTGAGGAGATAAACCGCCCGCTGATTGGCGTTGTGAGCGCATACAGCGAGATTGTTCCCGGTCACGCGCACCTCGACAAAGTCGCAAAGGCGGCGGCGGACGGCGTCCGCGCGGCGGGCGGAACGCCGATTCTCGTGCCGTCTATCGGCGTGTGCGACGGTATCGCGATGGGGCACGAGGGAATGTTCTACTCGCTGCCCAGCCGTGAGCTTATTGCGGACTCCGTCGAGACAATGGCAAAGGCGCACTGCTTTGACGCGCTCGTGCTTGTTCCGAACTGCGACAAAATCATTCCCGGTATGCTGATGGCGGCGGCGCGGCTTAATATCCCGTCAATCGTCGTGTCCGGCGGGCCGATGCTTGCCGGACGAGACGCGTCAGGCGGCGGCACGACGCTGTCTTCTCTCTTTGAGGCGGTCGGCGCGTACAAGGCGGGTTATATGGACGCGGCCGCGCTCGGGTACCTCGAGGAAAACGCGTGTCCCGGCTGCGGCTCCTGTGCCGGAATGTACACCGCGAACTCGATGAACTGCCTGTGCGAGGCGATCGGTATGGCGCTGCCGGGAAACGGCACAATTCCGGCGGTCTCCGCCGCGCGCATACGCTTTGCAAAGCAGTCCGGCGCGCAGATAATGGAGCTTTTGCGGCAAAACAAAAAGCCGCGCGACATTTTAACGCCCGGCGCGTTTGAAAACGGACTTGCGCTCGATATGGCGCTCGGCTGCTCAACGAACAGCGTGCTGCACCTGCTTGCGATTGCGCACGAGGCGGGCGTAGAGCTTGATTTACGCACAATACCCGAGGTCTCCGCACGCACGCCGAACCTGTGCCATCTCGCCCCGGCGGGACACCACCACGTGCAGGATCTAAACGCGGCGGGAGGCATTCCGGCCGTAATGGCGGAGCTTGACAAAAACGGATACTTAAACGCCGGACAGCCGACGGTTCTCGGCACGCTGTCAGACCACTTTGCCGGACTTTCCGGCGCGGACGGCGACGTTATTCGTCCGCTGACGAATCCTTACGGCACGCAGGGCGGCATTGCCGTGCTGTGGGGCAATATCGCGCGCGACGGCTGCGTTGTAAAGCGCTCCGCCGTGGCGGACGAAATGCTTGTGCACTCGGGCCCGGCGCGCGTGTTTGACGGGGAGGACGACGCGATTGCCGCGATTTATGCCGGCAAAATCAAGGCGGGAGACGTTGTGGTAATCCGCTACGAGGGTCCGAAGGGCGGCCCGGGAATGCGCGAAATGCTGAACCCGACCTCCGCGCTTGCCGGTATGCGGCTCGACAAGCAGGTAGCCCTGATAACGGACGGCCGGTTTTCCGGCGCGTCGCGCGGTGCGTCTATCGGGCACGTGTCGCCGGAGGCGGCGGCGGGAGGTGAAATCGGACTGATTTTTGAGGGCGACACAATCGACATTGACATTCCGAACAACAGCATTAACGTGCGCGTTTCAGACGAAATTCTTGCGGAGCGCGCAAAAAACAGTCAGCCGAGACCGCCTAAAATCGTATCCGGCTGGCTCGGACGGTACGCGCGGCTTGTGACGTCGGCAAACCGCGGCGCGGTTCTGGAGTAAACCCGTGGATTTGTACCTGTATCCGAGTCTGCGCGGCGACCCGATTCTCTCCGGGCTTACCGCAATGCGGCGTGAGGTGTACGCTCCGCTGTTGAAATTTGCGGAGGAGCGGGGGTTCACGACCCAAACGGCGCGGGAATACGCGATTCGTGCCGCACTGAAAACACCGCTAGGCGTTGACCTGAGCCTCGCTCTGCCGTATCTGAAAAGCGACGCGCAGACGATCTACAGCACATTTTTCACCCCGGATTGGGACGAGAAGTGCGCCGAAAACGGACTGCTTCCGCTTCCGCGCGGCGTAGGTAACGCTCCGGGGGAGGACGGCTACAAGCGCGCGGTTGCGTCAATGGTAAACGCGGCAACCGCCGACGAGCTTTTTGAGCTTATGCGCGGGTTCTACGCGGAAAATACGGACGAGGCAGAGGCGATGTACCGCGCGTTTTCGTGGGACGGCGGGCTGCAAGGTATAGCCAAGCCGGACACAATCGAGCTTGACGAGCTTGGCGGTCTGGAGCCGCAAAAGGCCGCGCTGCTTGAGAACACGGCGGCGTTCATATCCGGACGGCCCGCAAACGACGTTTTGCTTACAGGCGCGAGCGGCACTGGCAAATCCTCCTGCGTAAAGGCGTTGCTGAACCGCTTCGCACAGGACGGATTGCGCCTTGCGGAGGTGCGGCGCAGCGAGCTGCACACGCTGCCTGCCCTGCTGGACGTGCTGTCGCGAAAACGGCGGCGGTATATTGTGTTTATC
>JAISTA010000128.1 GCA_031272845.1 Oscillospiraceae bacterium | reverse complement strand
GGAAATCTTTGACGAAGCGGAAAACCGTCTGCACGCGCAGAAAGCGGTGATGTATTTGCTGCTGAAATAACAGACCTCATCGGACATCAACTCGGCTTATCAATAAAAAATGAGGTCTGGTATATGAGTGATATTTATTATTTGGGCGGATCACCATGCGCCGGCAAAAGCACAATAGCAGAAAAAATATCTGAAAGGTATGGTTTTCAGTATTACAAGGTTGATGATTTTTTAGCGGAGTTCATAGCGAGCGGAGGAGAACTCGGGGATAAATGGTTAAAGCATATTTCAGAGATGTCGTTAGATCAGTTTTGGCTAAGAGATCCTGTAACCTTGAACGAAGAAGCGTTATTTACGTATGAAAAGCTTTTTCCTGATTTTGTGCGCGCATTAGAAAAATTAGATAAAAATACGCCTGTAATTACTGAGGGAGCCGCTTTTTTGCCTGGTTTAGTAAATAAGCTTGGAGTTGATAAGGCACATTACGTTTGCATGGTTCCATCAAAAGAGTTTCAAATACACCATTTCAAAAAACGATTACCCGTTTGGATAAATGATTATTTGTCATCATGCTCAGATAAAGAAAAAGCGTTTGACAATTGGATGGAACGGGATGTATTATTTGCATCAACCGTATTGAAACAAGCAGAGGAAATTGGTTACTCAACCTTAATTGTAGATGGCTCCGTAAGTGTTGAGGAAAGTTTTCAATTTGTTGTTAACACATTCGGATTGTAAAAATTAATTTCCTAACCCAGTGAACAAACTGGTGCCGGAAAAATAAGACATATTACTTTAATATACAAAACCACATCCCTAAGGAGAACTCACAATGGCAAAAGGCGGATTTCGCGGCGGCCCTCTCGGCGGCGGTATGAGCGCTATGCAGCAAATGCAGCAGGCGCGTAAAATGCAGGAAAACCTTATGAAAATGCAGGAGGAGCTTCAAAACGCGGAGTATTCGGCGACCTCCGGCGGCGGAGCCGTAAAGGCGACCGTTTCCGGCGGGCACAGGCTGCTCGCGCTTGAGATTTCCAAGGACGTCTGCGACCCGGAGGACACGGAAATGCTCGCCGACCTCATCCTTGCGGCCGTAAACGAGGCGCAGACAAACGCCGAAAACGCGGCCTCCGCAAATATGTCGAAGCTAACAGGCGGGCTGGATCTTTCCGGACTGCTTTAGCCCGCGGGTGTTTTTGTATGAATGATATGCACGTTCATACCCATTTTTCGCCCGATTCGGACGAAAGCTTTGCGGCGTATATCGCGGCGGCACGGCAAAAGGGTGTGAGTGCGGTTTGCTTTACCGACCATGTGGACACGAACCCAAACGATTCCGGCACTGGGTATTACGACAGCGCCGCGTTTTTCGCGGAGCTGTCCCGGGCAAGAGCCGACGCGCCTGACCTTAACCTGCTTGCCGGGATTGAGTTTTCAGAGCCGCACCTCTGGACGAAAAAACTTGCGGAATACCAAAAACTGCCGTATGACTGCATAATCGGCAGTGTGCATTTTTCTAATTGCGAACCGGACTTATTTTTTTCCGACCTCGTCGCGATAGGCGTTTCGGCGGAAAACTGCTATGCCTCTTACTGGCGGGAGGTACTGAAAACGGTGACCGCAGGCGGGTTTGACGTGCTCGGGCATATAGACATCCCGAAGCGGTATTACAAAACGCTGGTTTACGTCGAGGCTATGCTGCGTGAGATTTTACGCAAAATGCTGGACGGCGGCATAATCCCCGAAATAAACACCTCCTCCCTGCGAAAAGGCCTGCCGGACACAATGCCCGGCCGCGACATTTTGCGTCTTTACGCCGAGGAGGGCGGCAAATACTGCACAATCGGTTCCGACGCGCACACAGCGGACGACCTCGCGGCGGACAACGCTGCGGCGCAGAGCTTGCTCGCGGAGCTCGGACTGCGCGAGGTCACGTTTGTCAAGCGCGAAATGGTGCCGGTCAGTTAGGCGGGAAGCTTCTTTTTGATACTTTTTCTTACGTAAGAAAAAGCATTCTATTATTCAATGCTCGAAGAAAAAAACACACCCGAACTGAATACCGAATCCGCGCGTATTACACGCCTGCGCGATAAATCAAACTCGCTCCCGCTTTTGCCGGGCGTCTACATTATGAAGGACGCGAAGAGCGAGATTATTTATATCGGCAAGGCCAAACGCCTTAAAAATCGCGTCTCAAGCTATTTTCACGGTTCGCACAACGCAAAAACGGAGGCGATGGCGGGCAAGGTTTCTGATTTTGACGTTATTGTCGTCAACTCGGAGTTTGAGGCGCTTGTTCTCGAAAACCGCCTTATAAAGCACCATAAGCCCAAATACAACATCCTGCTAAAGGACGATAAGGGCTACCCGTTTATCCGCATTGACCTTGATAAGGATTATCCCGTTTTTGAGGTCGTCGGCAAGAAAAAGAAAGAGAAATACGGTGCGCACGTGCGCTATCTCGGACCCTTCGGAGGGCGCGGCTCCGCTTTTGCCGCAATCGAAACGGTGCAAAAGACGCTGAAAATGCCCTCCTGCCGCAGGGTTTTCCCGCGCGATATAGGCAAGGAGCGCCCGTGCCTGAACCTGCATATGGGTCTGTGCCTAGGCTTTTGCGAGGCCGGACACGACAAGGACGAGCGGCGCGAGACCTACCGCGCACTCCTGGACACGGCACTGTCCGTTTTTGACGGCGACACAAAGGCACTCGTCTCGTCTCTGACTGACGATATGACCGCCTGCGCCGAAAATCTCCAGTTCGAAAAGGCGGCCGCGATACGCGACAAGCTGCGCGCCGTCCAGAGCCTGACCCGCAAGCAGGTAATCCTCACGGGAACCCGCGCTGACACGGACGCGGTCGGATATTTTGAGGGCGAGGCAAAAGCCTGCTTTACAGTGCTGCACTACTCCGGCGGCGGGCTTTTGAGCAAGGACTCCGAGCTTATCGAAACGCCGCTTGAGGAGGGCGCTGAGGCCGTCTCGGCACTTTTGCGGCAGTATTACGCGCAGCGCGGCGAATACCCGAAGCTGGTGCTTCTGCCGCTGCCGTCGGAGGACGCGGCGGGGCTGTCGCAGCTATTCACGGAGAGCTCCGGCCACAAGGTCGATGTGCTTTGCCCGCAGCGCGGCGAAAAACGCAGATTTATGGAAACAGCCGAACTTAACGCGCAGGAAGAGGTTCGCCTGTTTATGGGCCGCGAGGACAGGGTGCGCAAAACGGCCGAATGGCTCGCTGACGCGCTCGCTCTGCCGTCTGCCCCCAGCAGAATTGAGGCGTACGACATCTCAAACCTCGGCAACGACGACATTGTCGCCTCAATGATCGTTTTTGAGGACGGTAAGCCGAAACGCGCAAGCTACAGAACCTTTCGCATGAAGTCGGTCTCGTCGCAGGACGACTACGGCTCGATGTTTGAGGCGGTCTCCCGCCGCGCGGAGCACGCGGTAACGGATGACCCGAAATTTCCGCCCCTGCCGGACGTGTTTTTTATTGACGGCGGAGTCGTTCACGCCCAAACGGCGCGGCGCGCGCTTTTGGAAAAAGGAATCGCTGTGCCCGTGTTCGGCATGGTAAAGGACGCGCGTCACAGAACGCGCGCGCTTGTATCGGTAGACGGAGCGGAAATCGGCCTGACGGGAAACCCGGCGGCGTTCTCCCTCGTCGGCAAAATCCAGGAGGAGGCGCACCGCTTCGCGAACAAATACCGCGAGAAGCTGGCGGACAAGAGGACTTATGTTTCGGAGCTGGACGCGATACCGGGGCTCGGCAAGGTGCTGCGCGAAAAGCTTCTTGCGGAATTCGGCAGCTTGGAGCGGATCAACGCGGCTAGTCCGGAGGGGCTTCGCGCGGTCGTG
>JAISTA010000045.1 GCA_031272845.1 Oscillospiraceae bacterium | reverse complement strand
TGTTGACATTTCCGCGTTTGCCGGATATAATATTCTTGAAAAATCAAATTATTTGCGAGGGAGCGAAAATGAAATCAAAACGAATACTGTCGGCACTTCTGGCCATCGCGCTTTTGGTGTCACTCACAATTATCAGTCGGCCCGGTCAAAAGGCGTCGGCGGAGGTTGCGGGAGACGTAACGGCCGGCTCTGCCGACGGAATGAACTTTGTCGAGATTCCGGCGCAGGGCTACACCGCCAAAATACTGCTCGCAAACGACAAGCTCGACAGCTCGCAGCCGGTAGGGGAGATAATCTCTGCGGGTAAAGCGCAGGGAGAGCTTTCGGCGGCAGTTGTCGGCACTTATTTTGATGCGTACACCGGAACGAACGAGACCTACGGCCGCCTGTATCAGGACGGGCAAATGCTCAACACGAAGTGGTATGAGGCAAATCTTGTGCAGTTTACAGACGGCACTTGGCGCATTGTGCGCGTGGATTACAGCGCGCCGAGCGGAAAGCTGCACGATCTTTTCCCGATAGACACCATACAGATGGCCGTGGCGTGCGGTCCGCATATTCTCGAAAATGGGATAAATGTCGTCGATACCGCCTACAACGACTCCTTCAAAAACGATTCCAAGATGAAGGGTTCGGCGCAGCGCACCGTTGTCGGCATAAAGGCGGACGGCAGCCTGCTGCTCGGCGAGATGAACGCGACCTTCAACCAAATCGCGGCGCTGCTGCTGGCGCGCGGCTGCACGGACGCTATAGCGATGGACGGCGGGGCAAGCTCTTATTTATGGGCAAACGGAACAACGATTCAGGAGGCGGGACGCAAGCTGAACAACGTAATCGGCTTTTACTACACGGGCGTACCGAACCTGCCGGAGTCGCTCAAGGGCTTTCGCGATATTCCCGGAAACGCGTGGTATGTTTCAGATATAGCTTTCGCGGTTGAAAACAAGCTGTTCAGCGGTCTGTCAGCAACAAGCTTCGGCCCGGGTATGCCTATGACGCGCGCAATGCTCGTCACGGTGCTGAACAGCTACGCGGGCAGACCGGCGCCTACATTGCCGAATCCATTCGCGGACGTACCTAACGGGGTTTGGTACACAAATCCGGTGCGCTGGGCGTATGAGAACAACATAGTCACCGGAACGGCTGTCGGGCAGTTTTCTCCGGACATGAATATCACGCGCGAGCAGCTCACGCTGATACTGTACAAATACAAGGGCTCGCCCGCCGTTTCAGGCGCGGCGCTGAAGTTCGCCGACGCCGGAAGCGTGTCCTTCTGGGCGGAGGACGCGGTGAAATGGTGCTACGAAAACGGCATAGTCAGCGGCAAATCCGGCAATATCTTTGACCCGCAGGGCAACGCGACGCGCGCCGAGGTAGCCGCAATGCTGCACAGATTTGTTCTGCTGCCGTAGGTAACGCGGTCTGACGCGTGACGGTTCGATAAATTCAAGATGAAGCAAAAGCCCCGAAATGCCTGTGACAGGCGTTTCGGGGCTTTTTCTTTGACTGGGCAGTCGGGTGCGGCGGCAGCGGCTATGTATGCGCAAGCGGCGGACATGTAATTACGCAGTGCGTTGCGGTAATACCGGCTGCTTCCGCAATCATCAATTTACTGTGCTTGTAATTTGCGCAAGCCCCAGCGCCTCGCACATTTTTGGCACAAGCGCCGCGCACACGCCGTTAGGCTGCTCCGCCATCAGCATATGTCCGCCGAGGTCGAGCTTTATCAGCTCCTTGTGCGGCGCGCGCAGCCTGTCAAACACAAGCTGTGTGTATGCCGGGGTAAACAGCTCGTCTCCAATGTCTGAAATCAGGTACACGGGGCAGCGGATACTGCCGTCGGTCAGGCCGGGGAACACCGTTGTGAACAGGCTCGCCAGAAAATGCAGGGAATATTTGTTCAAAAACAGCGGATCCCGCGATATCGCGTTCCAAAGCTCCGGATTGCGGCTGATACGGCTGCGGTCGAGGTAAAACCCGAGCGGCAGCCCTGCGTCCGGTATAATCCGCGCCAGCAGCCTAAACGCACCCTTAATTGGGCGGTAGATGTGCCGAAACCATTTCGGAAACCGCGAAACGCCGACTGATTCCGGCAGCTCTGAAAGCATAGCATTGTGCGGGAATGCGGCGGCAAGCCGCGTATCCTCCGCCGCCAGAGCCGCCGCGGCAATGCCGCCCTGACTTGACCCCATCGCGATAATAGGCAGGGCGTACCGATGCTGCGAAAATGAGACCGCGTCACGCGCGTTTTGCACAATGCTGCGCAGAGTGTACCGCTTCACGCCGCGCGGGCTTTTGCCGTGCCCGACGGGGTGCACGCCGACGACAGCGAAGCCGTTTTCCGCAAAGTCCGCAAGCAGCGTTTCATAAAACAGTGGGTGAACCATCGTTGCGGGGATGAACACAATTACGGCCTGCGGTTTTTCAGGCTCCCACACGGACAGGACGATTTGCGTCCCGGCGGACGGAATAATATGCTCCGAATATTGCGGCGCGGCGCTGCTTGTATTCATTCTGCTTCTTTTTTGACCGCCGTGACATAAGCCAGCGGAAAGGTTGCGCTGAAAACCTCGCAGGTCAGCACCTCCCATCCGTTTTGCGCGAGAAAGGCCAGATATTCTGCCTTTGTCCACTTGGAATAGGTCTTAAAGCCGATAACCGCGCCGATGAGCACCTTGATTTTCTCGCCGAAGCTGCGCGTGCGCAGATAGGTCGGCGCGAACAGTATGCCGCCGTCACGCAGCACACGCCGGATGTTTTCAAGCGCTTTTTGCGGGTTCGGCATAATGTGAAGAGCGTTTGAGATGATAACAGCGTCAAACCGGCCGTCGGCATACGGCAGAGCGGTTGCGTCCGCAACGGCAAAGGTCACGTTTTCGGGAGCGGCCTTGGATTTTGCGACGCGTATCATCTCCTCGGAAAAATCGGTTGCCTCAATCGTGCGGCAGCAGTCCGCCGTGCGCAGCGCGATTATGCCGGTTCCGGTCGCCAGCTCCAGCACGTTCATTTCAGGTGTCAGCCGTGCGCGAATGCGGGAAATTACCGCGTCATACGCCGGACTGTCAGGGCGGCGCGACGCGTCGTAAAACGCCGCGCTGCGGTTCCAAAATCGCTTATTGTCTTTTTCATTCGGCATAAATTTACTCCCGCCACGGCTTTTTGCCGTTGAGCCAGCCGTTTTTTTGCCAGTGCAGATAATCCGCCGTGTGTTCGCGCCCGGCGCGGCGCTCTGACTTGTCAATCATGCCCTGCGCAATGCGCATTACGGTGAACAGCGCTTTGATTTTGACAGTCGGCGTTACCCTTTTGCGGGACGTTATCCTTGCGGCGGTCTTTTCACACCGCGCCATAATCGCGGCCTTGCGCTTTTTTGTGACCTGCTCCCACTGCGGCTGAAACAGCGCCTGCTTTATTACATATGTACGTGCAACGCCCCAGAAATCGAGGCTGTCCTTAATGTCACGGACGGTTTTGTCCATTCCCTGACCGATTGCGTTTGTGATAATCACCGCCTGCTTTCTGAACATCGGCGCTTGCGGCGAGTGCGCCATCCAGTTCTTGCCGTAGTGGTCGAGCAGCGCTTTCATCTGCGCCGTGGCGTGGAACACATAGGTCGGCGAGGTGAACACAAGCAGCTCCGCGTCCATAATGCTCTCCCAAATCGGGACTGTGTACTGCGCGTGCGGGCAAGCGCTCAGGTCTTTATAAAAGCAGGTCTTGCAGCCGGTGCAGAAAATGGGGCAGTCGCGCGGTAAGAAATACTCGGTTACGGTGTGGCCGCCGCCGAGCGACGCGAGAAGCTGCTCCTTCATGGCAAAGGTGCAGCCCCGCTGCTCCGTGCCGTTGATAACGGTTATTTTCATGGACGCTATTCTCACTTTTTAATTGGTTTGGTTTAAGAACAGTATATCACGCGGCGGTACCTAAAAGCAAGAAATAATGTGATTTCGGATGTGTTTAATAAAAAAACGCGCCGCGTTGCTTCCAACGCGGCGCGGCTTTCTTATTTAGGCTTGCAGCCTTTGCTGTTTTGTCTCTGAAGTCGGGTGTTACACTGCGAAATATACGAACCTGTGCATAATCGAGGCGACCTCCGCGCGCGTTGCACTGCCCTGCGGGTCAAAAATATTGCCGGGCTTTCCGCTGATCATGCCGTTTGCGTAGCACCACCGCACGGCCTCCTGCGCCCAGACCGAAATATCGGCATTGTCCGCAAAGGAGAGCGGCGGCAGGGGCTTGCCTGTGTCCGCAATGTCGAGATACGTCTTTGCGTACTGGTATATAATCACGACGAACTGCTCGCGCGTAATATTGCTGTTTGGCGCGAACTCGCCGCCGCCGATTCCGCTGACGATTTTGTTTTCGGCAGCCCAAACCACTGCGTTTCGGTACCATGTTCCCGCGTCGTTTGAGACATCGGAAAACGGATTTGCGCCCTCTGGAGCGGGGTGCTTTTCAAGGTTGTGGATTACCGTGACGAGCATTGCGCGCGTCATCGGCGTGCCCGGCTCAAACGTGGTCGGGGATGTGCCGGCAAACAGCTTGTTCTGAACGGCAAAGACGACGTTATTGTAATACCAGTCAGGCACCGCGATGTCCGAAAACACCATCGGCTTGTACGCAAGCCCGCTTGTTCCTATCTTTGACAGTGCAAGCAGCGCCCGAGCCAGCATACCGCGCGAGACCTGCCCGGCGTAGTCAACATCAGCCGGCAGAAGACCGCTGAGCTTCGCCCACTGCGCGGCGTTTTGCCCGTTTGCCGCGATGCCGCGAATCATCTTTCCGTAACCCGCGAGCTTAACGCCGCGAAGCTTTTCAAACCGCGCCAGGGTGAGCGCCAAATCCTCGGCGGTGACACCCGCGTTCGGCAAAAACCTGCCGCCCGTGCCGCTCATGATGCCCATCTGATACGCCCAAAGCGCCGCGCTGTAATTCGCGCCGCCTGACGGCACGTCTGAAAAGGGCAGGACGCCCGTTAACGCCGGACTTCCGGCGAGCTTGTACAGAATCGCCGCAAGCTGTATACGCGTTGCGCCCGCGTCAGGCGAAAATTTGTCGGCGGAGGTTCCCGCAATAAGGCCGCTTTGGTACGCGTACAAAATGCCGTCAAACGAGCCGTCCGTCACGGCGACATCCGTAAAGGGCAGTGCTGAGGCGAATTTTCCGCCGCTCTGCGTGAGCAGCGTAACCGCCTGCGCGCCGTAATAGTACTTGCGCGTGCTTTCGGCGACGCTGTTTTCCGAATGCCCGATTGCGTAGATTGTGCCCGCTGTAAACCTCAGGCTCTCAGCCTGAAGCACGTACTGCGACCTCTCGCCGAAAAGACGCAGCTCCCCGCCTGAGATTGCGGCTGTTTTGGCGTAAATTACCGCGACAGTGTCGCTGTTTGTGCGCCCGGTCAGACGGCCGCCCGTTATATTCAGCGTTCCGTCAGGCACATAAACCGCGCCGCCCGCGCCGCCGAACAGGTCGCTTTTTACAGCCGTAATGTCGCCGCTTTTTATTGTGAGCGTTACCGCGCCGTCTGCCTTTATGCAGCAGTTGTTCAGGCCTGACTCGGTGTACAGGCTGCCTGTGCCGGAAATTGTTGTGCTTCCCGTGATTAAAATCGCGGGGTCAATATGCTCGTCCGCGTCGCTTGTTGTGACAAGGCTGTTTTTGCCCTCGAGAATAAGCTCGCCGCCCGCGAGCGAGAGCGAGGTTGTTTCGCCGATGATTTTTACGCCGCGCAGCGTGAGCTTTGCGCCGGCGCTGACTGATACCAAAAGGTTTTGGCACTCGCCGTTTGAGCCGTCAAGCGTTACGGTAAGTCCCGGCGCGACCGTAATCGTGCCGCTTGCGAGATAGCCGAGAAAATATGTGCCGCTTGCGGTAATAGCATCGCCGCCGTGTACGGTATTCTGCGCGTACACAGCGTCAATCGCAATGTCCTGCGTGCCGAGCGCGTACGGCTCCCAGGAGGCTGTATACCCCGCCTTTGCGGGAATCGCCGGGAGAGGGGAGGGGAGCGAGGTCTGCCCTTTTGTGTAGCTCAGCGTCGCAACGGTTTTTCCGTCCGCGCGGAAAACCGCCTTAAACGGACCCGACGGCGTTGTGACGGAGCTCGCGCCGCTGTCCGCCGTTTTCTTCGGATAAACGTTCTCGTTTGTCACGGCGGTTTGAGTGACGGTTCCGATTTGCCCGATGATGCTGCCGTAATACGAGGAGGTAAACCCGGCGGCTTTTGTTACCGCGCCCGTGTTTTTGCTGTTTGTCAGCGTAAGATACTGGGCGTAGCCGACGATTCCGCCGAGCGCGGCGAGCGACGTGCCGCTGCCGGAGGAGACATTGGCGGCGTTCAGCGTATCCTTGATTGCTGACTGGTTTTTCGTCATTGTATAGCCCGCGATTCCGCCCGTATACCGATCCTGACTGACGACCTCGCCGTAGTTTGCGCAGGTCAAAACCGCGCCCGCGAGCTTGCCGGCGATTCCGCCTGTGCCGTTCGTGCCGTTTCCGGCGGAGGTAACCTTTCCGTAGTTGACGCAGCTTGTGATTACGTCCGACCCGGTGTACGAAATGCCGGCAATTCCGCCGACGCCCGTTGTGCCGGAGACCGCGCCCCGGTTTGCGCAGCCGGAGACGGTGCTGCCCTCGCCGATGTATGCCGCGATTCCGCCGCAATATGCGCCGCCGGCGGAGACCGCCGCGCGGTTTATGCAGTTCTCGAGGCTTGTCTTGACGGCGTAGGACGCGATTCCCGCCGCGTACGCGGAGGAGGCCGTGCCGGACACCGTTCCCTCGACCGCGAGGTTTTTTATAACGGCACCGTCGCAGTAGCCGAAAAGACCGGCGTACGAACCGTCGTTTGCGGCGGTCATATCCGTGATTTTGTGCCCCTGCCCGTCAAACGTGCCGGAAAACGCGGCGGCGCCGCTTGTGCCGATTGCTTTCCAGATACGCGTGCCGACTGTTCCGTCTGTGTTTTTCAGCGAAATGTTGTTTGCAAGCTTTACCGTAACTCCCGCAAACGTGACTTTTTCCAGGTTGACTAAGACCGCGAGGCCCGCAAGCTCCTCAGCCGTTTTTATCGTGTACTCAAGTCTGCGGCCTGTGTACCACGAGGTATCGGCGGTTGTGAGCCACGATTTCGGCTGCGTTTTGCGCGTAACGGAAACCGTGACGCTGCCGCTTCCCAACACGCGGTAGGTTCCGTTTGCGTTGAGGTCGGTGCCTGCCGCCTTTATCGTATATGCGTCCGTATACTCAAGATTAATATCGGCGGGGGAGACGTCCCACCCGAACGCGCTGATTTTCAGCGTGTTGTTCTGCAGAAGTGTATCACCTGTATACACAGGCTCATCCGTGCCATAAACGAGGCTTTCGCCTGCAAGCTTATAGCCCGTGCGAGACACCGCGAGATAATAAGCGTCAGTCGGGGAGGGGAGCGTGAGCCCGACCTCAACAAGCTCGGAAAATACGGCGCTGACAACAGAATTGCCGCTGACAGTGAAAAAATCAGAAGCAAGAGGAACGCCGTTAAGCGTGAAGTAATCGATAACGTATCCCGGTGTTGGCGTAAATGTCAGTGCAACAGACTGGCCGGACAGAACGAGGCCTGTTTTGCTGGCCGAAATTGTGCCGCCGATTGCGGGCTGCACAAGGCTTACGTCAAATTCCTGCGCCGCGTCAAACCCCGGCGTCTCAAAAAACAGTACAGGATAGCCGCCGTTAATATTGCCGGAGTCAGCGGCAAAAGCCGCGCCGGAGGCGTTAATCAGCGGCAAAAACGCAGGGTCTTTAAGCTCGGCCGACGTTTTTGGCATAATGTTTACCGTGATTTTGGTGCTTGAGCCTTTGTACCAGCCGTTGCTGGCCGGGTCGTCGTCGCAGCCCTCAAGATAGTAGCAGTTCTCGACGGTGTAAACGCCCGTGTCGTGTCCGCCTATGCCGCGTCCGCGAGCAGCTCCGTTACTGTTGATAATACCGACATTGTAGCAGTTGTAGATGTCCATCCCGGAGTTGCTCGCGCAAATGCCGCCTGCCGGGCAGGCGTACGTCGTTGTGACGCTGCCGGTGTTATAGCAGCTGCGGATAATGCCCTTGCCCCAGCCCGCGCCGACGATTCCGCCGATGCCCTTGGAGTCCGTATTGTGAACGTCCGCGCGGTTTGCGCAGTTTTCGATGATTACGCCGTTGTTTGTCTCTCCGACGCGCCCGACTACGCCTCCGACCATACGCCGGCCGTAAATATAACCCGCGCCGACGATAACATTGCGCACAGTAGGCTGCCAACCGCCGGTGAAGGTGTCGGTGACCGCCGGGTTCAGGTCGCCTTTTCCGCCGAGGTAGCCGAAAAGACCGACCGCCTGGCTGTAAGGAAAGCCCTTTTCGGCAAAACGATTGCAGTAAATATTGTTGATTGTGTGGCCGCCGCCGTCAAATACTCCGTTAAACCGCGAGTCGATAACAAGGCTGTCGCCTGACGTTTCGGCAACCTTCATTGAGTACTTGCCACCGATAGGAGTCCAGTTCGGTCCGCTCCACGCACCGCCTGAATAAACCCCGCCCATATCGAGGTCGGCCGTGAGATGTACGGTCTTGTACGCAAAGTCAATCGAGCTTGCGTAAACGGTGTCGTGCACGTCGCCGCCCGCCGCGCCGACAAGCGCAACGTCGTTGTAGGCCGTCGCGGCAATCAGAGAAGCGTCGCCGATAACAGCGCCGTGATTCGGGTCAAGAACGCCGTTGACAAGCGCGGCGAGTCCGGCAAGCTCCGCCGGAGTGCTGATATAGAACTCGTCCGCCGCCGGATCATACCACGAAACGTCAACTGAACCGTCCCACGGCGCGGGATCCGCCGCAAGCGATGGTGTTACGGCAAATGGTGCAAGACAAATCAGCAGAAATGCCGATAGAAAACAGGCTATCCTGCGCATTTTTTACTCCTCCCCGGTCTCGGTATCAGCCGGAAGCTCGACAAGGTAATAGGTTCCGGTTTTTTCGTCGTAATAAACCATACCGAGCTTTTTCATATCGGCCTCAAGCGGTGTGTCGCCCTCTCCTGCGGGAGTGATGTCGTCTCCGTCAATCGGCAGCGGCGTGTTTTGCGCCGATGCGGGCGGCTCTTCGCCTGAATTCATATATGTGAGGTCAACGTTCCAGTTGAGCACAAGCGCGAGCATTATTCCGACGGCAAGGCACAGCATAACGTCGGCAAGGTTTGCCACGCCGTCCATAGGATTTGCCGCCTCCTCCGTAAAGCCGGAGCTGCGGCCGCTTAGTCTTCTTTTCATTTTTTCTCCTTGTCTAAAATGCTCTCCGCGACCGTCTCGAGCACGGACATATAGTTTTTGTACCACGCGCGGCGCACTGTTGAAACAACGGTCGCGACAGCGGCCGAGATCAGCCCGACAATCGTCGTGTCAAACGCGACGAGCAGTGAGTTCGACAGCGTGAACGTGTCGCCCTGACCGAGCGCGATTATGCCGGGGCCGAGCGGAATGAGCGTTCCGAGCAGGCCGAACATCGGCCCGAGACGTGAAACAAGCTCCGACAGGCGAACCGTGCGGTCGTACTTCATCTGCTGCTCCTCAATCAGGCGCACGGCAAGCGCCTCGCGCATTTCGGGCGAAAAGTCCGGGTGCGCGAGCAGCTCCGCAAGCGCCGCTTTCTGCGATTTCAGCAGTCCGCTTGCCGCAATGCAATCCGCTGTGGGCACCTTGTCCTCACGAATTGCCTCCAAAAGCTCCGGCAGACGCGCCTTTAGGTGCCGGCGCTCCGTAAAATACTCGGCGATTGTCCAGCCGAGCAGAAGCACAGCCGAAGCCGCGCATATAATAAGCACAACAATGACCGGAAGCTCAAGCGACCCCGCCAGTGCGCGCAGAATATCTGAAAGATGAAACGCGGTGTCCTCCGCTCCCGGAGCCGCCGCTGCAAGAATTTGAATCATATGTATAAACCCTCTCTATGCTCTTTTTTTCGCTTTGTTTGAAGCTTTTCCGAGCCTTATCCTAAAGGACAGCCACTCGCCCGCTCCGCCGAGCGCAAACAGCGCTCCCGCGCCGATATAGAGCGGCGCAGCGGACACGTTATTTATCTTTACCTGAAGCGCAGAAGCGTCCGAATCCATCTCGCCCTCGCGCCAGTTCACAACGCCGCCGGAGCTGCTGTCCGTGGTGACGTCGTGCTCCAAAATACTGTTGACCCATTCGGCATATTCCGTACGCGTCATCAGTTCTGACGACAGTATGTAAACGCCCTTGCTGTTCTCCGAAAGCGATACCTGCTCCGCGCCGTCCTGCGGCTGCGGCTGTGCTGTCGGCACGGCGGGCTTTGGTGCGGGCTTAGTGCTGCCGTTCGGCTGCTCTCCGGAATTATCTCCGGAATCACCCTCTCCGGACGGACTGTCTGTGCCGTCGTCTCCGGGATTTGTATCTGTGCCGTTTCCGGTTTCGCCGTCTCCCTCGCTGCCTGTGCCGTCAATATTTTCGTCGCCCGCCGTGACGGTGATTGTCAGCACGGCTTCGCCGTAGGTCACGGTTATCTCCGCCGTGCCGGTTGCTTTTACCTTGAGGTTGCCGTACATATCGACCTCAACGGCCTCCGTGTTGTTTGAGCTCCACACAAGGTTTTCGCGCACGTAATCGTTGAGCAGACTGTCCTCCGCCGCAACGTTTACAGTAACGCGGTAATCGTTGCCGAGCTTCAGCTTAAGGTTCGGCTCGTCTGTTGTCAGCTCCGGCTTGCCCGAAAAGGTGCAGTAAACCGCATGA
>JAISTA010000034.1 GCA_031272845.1 Oscillospiraceae bacterium | reverse complement strand
ACGACATCAAAAACGGACGAAGAGGCTCGCGAACTGCTCAGCCTGCTCGGCGCTCCGTTTATCACGAAATAGGGGGCTGACAGAAAACTATGGCTAAAAAAGCAATGATATTAAAGCAGCAGCGTGAGGCGAAATTCTCTTCGCGCAAGTATAACCGCTGCAAAATCTGCGGCCGCCCGCACGCGTATCTCCGCGATTACGCGGTCTGCCGTATCTGCTTTAGGAACCTTGCCTACAAGGGTCAGATTCCGGGCGTGCGCAAGGCCTCCTGGTAAAAAGCATTCAAAACGCGGCGGACGCGCAATTTTCGCGAAGTCCGAACCGTTTTGAGCGCTGATACCGAAACCGCGCGTTAAACATACTAAGCTTTCCTGAAAGGCCGCTTTTGTCCGCAGTTTTCCGGCGGCGGGCGGAACCTCAGGAAACCGGCGGCAAAGCGCCGCACAAAATACTTTCACCGCAGCGGCGATTCGCCGTAAATCCAAGGCGGTGAAGAAAACGAGGAAAGATGCAGATTTCTGATACCATCGCGGATATGCTCACGCGTATTCGTAACGCGGGAAGCGCCCGCCATCCGGTTGTAGAAGTGCCGGAATCCAAAATGAAAAAGGCAATCGCGCAGATCCTTCTGCAGGAGGGCTACATCCGCAATTACTCGCACGTCGCGGGAAACGGCGGACAGGGCTCGCTGCGCATTGCGCTCAAATACGTCAACAAAAAGCACGCGATTCAGGGCTTAAAGCGCGTGTCTAAGCCGGGTCTGCGTGTTTACGCGGGTGCGGACGAGCTGCCGCGTGTCCTGCGCGGTCTCGGAATTGCGATAATCTCAACGTCACAGGGCGTTGTCACCGACAAGCGGGCTCGCGAGCTCGGCGTCGGCGGTGAAGTCCTGGCGTTTATCTGGTAAGCGGAGGGCAGAGCAAATGTCACGAATCGGAAGAAAGCCGATAGAAGTCGGCTCAGGCGTAGACGTGAAGGTTGCCCCGGACAATACGGTCACCGTCAAGGGACCCAAGGGTACGCTTACACGTAAATTCAGCCCGATAATCAAGTTTGAGCAAAAGGACGGACAGTTAACTGTCCTCCGTCCGAATGACGAGACGCAGAGCCGCGCGCTGCACGGCCTGTCCCGCACACTGCTGAGCAACATGGTCGTCGGCGTTACAGAAGGGTTTAAGAAGGAGCTTGAGGTCAACGGCGTCGGTTACCGCGCCGCGAAAGAGGGCAAAAACCTCGTCATGAACCTCGGATACTCGCACCAGGTCATTGTTACGGAGACTGACTCGATTGCGATTGAGGTTCAGGGCACAAACAAGATCATCATTTCGGGTATCGACAAGCAGGCCGTCGGACAGTTCGCCGCAGAGGTGCGCTCCAAGCGCCCGCCTGAGCCGTATAAGGGCAAGGGCATTAAGTACGCGGACGAAGTAATACGCCGCAAGGAAGGAAAGACCGGCGCGAAGTAGCGCAAGGGTTTCAAGGAGCTTATAAATTATGGTTAAACAGATTGATAAGAAAGCCCAGCGCCAAAAACGCCATAAGCGCGTTCGCGCAAAGGTTTCCGGTACGGCTGATTGTCCGCGCCTGAATGTGTTCCGCTCCGCGTCGCACATTTACGCCCAGATAATCGACGATACCGCCGGCAAGACGCTCTGCGCGGCCTCTTCACTCGAAAAGGACTTTGAGGGCAGCGGCGGAAACGCCGAGGGCGCAAAGCGCGTGGGTCTGCTTATTGCGGAGCGCGCGAAGTCAAACGGCATCGAGGACGTTGTGTTTGACAGAGGCGGATTTGTGTATCACGGCCGCGTCGCGGCGCTTGCTGAGGGCGCACGCGAGGGCGGACTGAATTTCTAAGGGGAGGAGCTGACAGATGTCTATCGAAGAAGTAAACGCAGAAGCAGAAGTGACGGAAGTATCGGCAGAAGCGGCGGAAGCTGCGGCTGTTGAAGTCACCGCCGAGACGGAGCAGACAGCAAGCCCCGCTCCCGCACACACAGACAACAGAGGACGCGGCGGCGCGCGCCGCAACCCGAATTCACGCGGTCCGCGCGATCAGGGCAGACCCCGCCGCGAAAGCGACGAGCCCGAGTTTATCGAGAAGCTCGTTTCGCTCAACCGCGTTTCCAAGACGGTCAAGGGCGGACGTATCTTTAAGTTTGCGGCGCTTATGGTCGTCGGAGACGGCAAGGGCAAGGTTGGCTACGGCATAGGAAAGGCAGGCGAGGTTTCCGAGGCTATCCGTAAGGGCGTTGACGCGGCCAAGAAAAAGATGGTTACGGTAACGCTGCGCGGCTCGACGATTCCGCACGAGGTCACTGGCGCTTTCGGCGCCGGACGCGTGCTGTTAAAGCCGGCTCCGGCCGGAACGGGCGTTATCGCCGGAGGCGCGGTGCGCGCGGTCGTTGAGGCCGCCGGCATCAAGGACATCCGCACGAAGTGCCTGCGCTCAAACAATCCAATTAACGTGGTTTCCGCAGCTTTCGTTGGCTTAACAAGCCTGCGCGACGCGGGACAGGTCGGCGAGGTGCGCGGCAAATCACCGCGCGAGGTTCTTGCCGGAAGCAAGTAGGCGGAGGTTAAGACTATGGCAGACATTTCAATTACGCTTGTAAAAAGCTTGAACGGACGCAAAAAGTCGCACATAGCGACGGCGAACTCACTCGGACTGCGCAGAATCGGCAGTACGACGGTTCAGCCCGACAATGACGCGACGCGGGGCAAAATAGCAACGATCAGCTATCTGCTCTCCGTAAAAGAAAACTAAGGAGGCAAATAAATGGATTTGCACAACCTTTCACCCGCGCTGTTCTCCACGACAAACGGCTATCGGCGCGGACGCGGACACGGCTCCGGCAACGGAAAAACCGCCGGACGCGGACATAAGGGACAAAACGCCCGTTCGGGCGGCGGCGTCCGTATCGGATTTGAGGGCGGCCAGATGCCGCTTACGCGCCGCGTTCCGAAACGCGGATTCAACAACATTTTCGCAAAGCCGCTTGACGCGATAAACGTCGGCACGCTCGACAAGTTCGAGGCGGACTCTGTGGTGGACCTTGCAAAGCTCATTGAGGGCGGAGTTATCTCGGATTCCAAGTACGGAATCAAGATTCTGTCCGGCGGAGAGCTGACAAAGAAGCTCACAGTGCGCGCAAAGGCGTTCTCCGAGGGTGCGAAATCAAAAATTGAGGCCGCCGGCGGTAAGGCCGAGGTGGTGTAACGGTGCGTACACTAATTAACGCCTGGAAAATAGACGAGCTGCGCAAAAAGTTTATTTTTGTAATTTTCGTCCTCCTTATCTACAGAGTCGGCAACGCGATTACGGTTCCTTACATCTCGAAGGATCTGCTTGAATCGTATTTCCAGGGGCAGTCCAACACGATACTGGGCTTGCTCAACACGATGTCCGGCTCGGCTCTTGAGCAGGCATCCATATTTGCGCTGTCAATCCAGCCGTATATCAACGCGTCGATTATCATACAGCTGCTGTCGATCGCAATCCCCGCGCTTGAGCGTCTTTCTAAAGAAGGCGGCGAGGACGGCAAGAAAAAGCTTGAGAAAATTACGCGCTACTCGACAATCGCCATCGCGTTTTTGCAGGGCTTCGGGTATTACTCGATTTTGTCCTCAAACTCGTTTATTCAGGCGGACGCGGGTCTTTCCGGAGCGTTCATCATAATCGGTTCGTTTATGGCGGGCTCGGTGTTCCTGATGTGGATAGGCGAGCAGATTACGGAGTTCGGTATCGGAAACGGTATCTCAATCATCCTCTTTGTGTCGATTGTCTCCCGCTTCCCGACTCAGGTCTACAGGCTGGTAACGGACTTTATCGGAAATCCGTCAATGTGGTGGCTGTACCTTGCGCTGATTATCGGCGCGCTGGCTATGCTGGTGCTCATCGTCATTGTCCAGAACTCCGAACGCAGGATTCCCGTTGTGTACGCAAAGCGCACAGTCGGCCGCCGGCAGTACGGCGGACAGACGACGCACCTGCCGCTCAAGGTCAATATGGCGGGCGTTCTGCCGATTATCTTCGCGCAGACGTTTGCCTCAATCCCGGCGACGATCGCGACGTTTGTGCCCAAGTGGCAGGATTCGTGGTTTGTCAAGGCGTTTGACATTTCGAGCTGGTACTATATCGTCGTGTACTTCCTCCTGATTGTTTTCTTCTCGTATTTCTACTCTACGATTCAGTTCAATCCGGTTGAGGTTGCGAACAACCTGAAGAAAAACGCGGGTCAGATTCCCGGAATCCGCCCCGGCAGGCCGACGATTGAGTTTATCCAAAGGGTACTCTCGAAGATTACGCTGTTCGGCGCGATTTACCTTGCGCTTATCGCGATTGTGCCGATTGTCATCAGCAAATATTCCGCAACGGCCAAGGCCTCTGGCATTCAGCTCGGCGGAACAAGCATAATCATCGTTATCGGCGTTGCGCTTGAGACGATGAAGGCCATTGAGTCGCAGATGATGATGAGGCACTACAAGGGCTTCCTCGAATAAACACACGAGGCTGACCCAAAAAGATTACTCGGCTTATACGGAAAAGCGATTTTCCGTATAAGCTCAGACCCGTTTTTAGATCAGGAGTTGATTATGAAACTTGTTCTGCTTGGCGCACCGGGCGCCGGAAAAGGCACACAGGCGGAAATTTTGGCGAAAAAGCTGGGTATCCCGACTATTTCGACAGGAAACATTCTTCGCGCGGCTGTGAAAAACGGCACGCCGGTCGGCATTGTCGCCAAAGAGTACATGGATGCGGGCGCGCTTGTGCCCGACGAGGTTACAATCGGCGTATTCAAGGAGCGCATGGCGGAGCCGGATTGCGCAAACGGCTATATCCTGGATGGAATGCCGCGCAATATCGCTCAGGCTCAGGCGCTTGTTGACGGCGGAATCGAGGTTGAGACGGCGCTGTCGATCGAAATCTCAGACCAGACGATTATTGACAGAATGTCAGGACGCCGAGCCTGTCCCGAATGCAGCGCGACTTATCACACTCAGTCCGCACCGCCGAAAAAAGACGGCGTGTGCGACAAGTGCGGCGCCGCGCTCACAATCCGAAAGGACGACGAGCCGGAGACCGTGAAAAATCGTCTCGCGGTTTACCACAAGGAAACGGAGCCGCTTAAGGACTGGTACGCCGCGCGCGGAAAGCTGAAGTCTGTTGACAATCAGCCGACCATTGAAGCGACGACCGCCGTTGTGCTTGAGGCGCTCGGAATAAAGTAAGGCACGGCTGCCGATGCGCAAAACGCGCTTTTCCGGCCGCCAGAGAAGTTGTAATTATGATCAAGCTGAAATCCGCCGCTGAAATTGAAAAAATGCGTGCCGCCGGCAGAATTGCCGCGCAGGCGCGGCAGTATGCGGGTTCGCTTGTACATCCGGGTGTTTCCACATACGAGATTGACAGGAAAACCGGCGAGTTTATACGGAACGCGGGAGCTGTGCCGACGTTTCTGAACTACAACGGTTACCCGGGAAACGTCTGCGTTTCGGTCAATGAAGAGATTATCCACGGAATCGGCAGCAAAAAAAGGCTGCTGAAGGACGGAGATATTGTTTCGGTTGACGTTGGCGCGACGATCCAGGGCTTCGTGGGAGACTGCGCGGATACGTTTGTGGCGGGAACGGCTGACGAAGCGGCGCTTCGCCTGATTGAGGTCACAAGAGCCTCGTTTGCGGCTGGACTTGCCGCCGCGAGACCGGGAAACAGAATCTCGGATATATCGCGGGCGGTGCAGAAAACGGCCGAGAGCGCGGGGTACGGCGTGGTGCGCGAATATATCGGCCACGGCGTGGGGCAGCAGCTGCACGAGGATCCTGAGGTGCCGAACTTTGTTGAGGAAAAGCGCCGGGGACCCGACCCGAGACTGATACCCGGAATGACGATTGCGATCGAGCCGATGATAAACGAGGGCACATACGAAATCCGGGTGCTGTCAGACGGCTGGACGGTCGTCACCAAGGACGGAAGCCGGAGTGCGCATTACGAAAACACCGTGCTTATAACAAACGGCGGCGCGGTTGTACTCACCGCTGTGGAGCAGTAACAAAACAAACTATAATGAGCGAATCAGACCGAAGAGACCACAAAAGTTCATTTGAATCGAGCCTGAGGCTGAATGACAGCGAGCTTGAGGCCGAGCTTTTGCGCATAACAGGTGCGGCGCCTGTGACTGACGGCAAAATTGCGGAAATAAACGCGAGACTGTCGCCGGGCGACATTGCGCTGAATATCTGCGGACGCGACAAGGGCCGGTTCTACTTCATAAAATCCGTGAGTGACGGATACGTTTACTTAACTGACGGCAGAACGCGCAAGCTTGACGCCGCGAAAAAGAAAAAGGTGAAGCACGTGCTCTTTGTGTGTTCGCCGAGCTATAAGCTTGCCGAGAACATCAAAAAGCTGGATGCCGGAGAGCTTGGAGTAAAGGACAAGCTCACGAATAAGCAGGTTCGGGCGGCGCTGCGCGACTATTACAAGACGCGAACCGACCTCTGCGGAGCCGGGGCTTAAACAAAAAATGCGCCGTCGCGGCGCAAAACCAACAAACAAGGATCGGTGTTTTTGTGGCAAAAGAAGATTTCGTTGAAATAGAAGGCAAGGTGCTCGAATCTCTGCCGAACGCGCAGTTCAAGGTTGAGCTGCCGAACGGACACACGATTTTCGCGCATATTTCAGGAAAGCTCAGAATGCACTACATCAAGATACTCCCCGGGGACAGGGTCACGGTGCAAATTTCGCCCTACGACCTGACTCGCGGCAGAATCACCTGGCGCAATAAGTAGCAAGCCGCCGCCCAAGGGCGAAGGGCTTGCGTACAAGGCAGGCCGCGTGCCCCGCAAGCGCGGGAGACTGCGGCACAGCACGAAAAGGCCGGACTGCGGAAAAAGCGCGCTGCGCGAGACGGCGGGGCGGCTTGACAACATCAACCTCACAGGCTTTGTGACAGCCTGTACCCTATATCAAACTAAAAGTTTGCGAGGCAAGAAAATGAAAGTAAGACCATCGGTAAAACCTATGTGTGAAAAGTGCAAGGTCATAAAGCGCCGCGGGCGCGTTATGGTCATTTGCGAGAACCCGAAGCATAAGCAGCGTCAGGGCTAAGTCCCGCTGCTTCCCGGCTTTTCGGGGCTGAAACGAGGTGCGTTACGCCGCGCGGCTGCTATGCGCAGCGCTGTCTTGTTTTGCCCGGGAAAAAGCAAAAACAACAAACAAAAAACTAAACCCAATATAACAAGGCGGAATATTATATGGCACGTATATCCGGTGTGGATTTGCCGAAGGAAAAGCGAATCGAGATCGGCCTCACCTATGTCTATGGCATAGGCCGTACCTCTGCGAAACAGATTCTCGAGAAAACCGGGATCAACCCCGATACACGCGTTCGCGACCTGACAAACGAGCAGGAAGCGCTTTTGCGTGAGGCTATTGACAAATCGTATGTCGTCGAGAGCGACCTGCGCCGTACTATCGCGTTTGACATCAAGCGCCTGACGGAAATCGGCTCATATCGCGGAATGCGCCACAGACGCGGTCTGCCTGTGCGCGGCCAGCGCTCAAAGACAAACGCGCGCACCCGCAAGGGTCCGAAGCGCACGATCGCGAACAAGAAGAAGTAAGGGGGGATACGACTAAATGGCACAGCCGAAACAGAAAAAGGTACGCACGCGCCGCCGTGAGCGCAAGAATATTGAAAGAGGCGCGGTTCATATTTTCTCCTCTTTCAACAACACAATGGTAACAGTAACGGACACGCAGGGCAACGCTATTTCTTGGGCTTCGGCCGGAGAGATGGGCTTTAAGGGCTCACGCAAGTCAACGCCCTTTGCGGCGCAGACAGCCTCCGAAACGGCCGCAAAGGCCGCTATGGAGCACGGACTCAAGACGGTTGAGGTCTTTGTAAAGGGCCCCGGCTCGGGCCGTGAGGCCGCTATTCGCGCACTCGGCGCTGTCGGACTGAACGTAACGCGTATCAAAGACGTAACGCCTGTCGCGCACAACGGCTGCCGTCCGCCGAAACGCCGCCGCGTGTAATTAAGGAGGAAAGCAACAGTTATGGCTAGATATACAGGACCCTCCTGCCGCCTTTGCCGCAGAGAAGGTCAGAAATTATTTTTGAAGGGCGACCGCTGTTATACAGATAAGTGCGCCCAGACACGCCGCGCGTCAGTTCCCGGCCAGCACGGGCAGGGACGCTCCAAGGTGTCGGAATACGGCACGCAGCTGCGTGAAAAGCAGAAAGCAAAGCGCTATTACGGCCTTTTAGAGGCGCAGTTCCGCGCTTATTTCGTGCGCGCGGCAAGCAAGCCCGGCAAGACGGGCGAAAATCTGCTTCAGCTTTTAGAGCGCAGACTTGACAACGTTATTTACCGTCTCGGCTTTGCGATGAGCCGCGCTGAGGCGCGCCAGCTCGTCCTGCACGGACATTTCAACGTCGGCGGCCGCCGCGTTAACATTCCGTCCTACTCACTGCGTGAGGGCGAGGTTATCGAGCTTCGCGAAGGCTCACGCCGTCTTGAGAAATTCAAGGCGAATATTGAGGCGAACAGCTCGCGCCCGATGCCGAAATGGCTTGAGTTTTCAGCCGAAAAAGGCACGGCGAGGATTATTTCGCTGCCGGCGCGTGAGGACGTTGACCTGATCGTTGACGAGCAGCTTATCGTCGAGCTTTATTCAAAATAGTAAGAATACTGGGGCGCGGCACAAAAGCCGCCCGCCCCGCCTTTGTAGGCTGCGCGCCGAGTAAAGAGTGCGCGCAAAAGGCAAACAGCCGAATTTTGGCTGTCCACACCTGTGAAAGAGATAAGTTAATATCAGAAATACTACCAGGAGGGTACTCTTACTTAGATGGATAAAGTAAATATTGTCTCACCGACAATTGAAAATATCAGTGAAAAGGGTTCATATGCCCGCGGGACGTTTATTGTAGAGCCCTTGGAGCGCGGATACGGACACACCCTCGGAAACGCGCTGCGGCGGGTTCTGCTCTCCTCGCTGCCGGGCGCTGCCGTTACGACGATCAAAATTGCGGGAGCCGTGCACGAATTCCAAATGCTTCCGGGCGTTAAAGAGGATGTGACGGAGATAATCCTTAACATCAAGAGCCTTGTTATAAAGCTCTATTCAGACGAGCCCGCGCCAAAGGTTCTGCGGCTTCACGCCGAGGGGCCGGGCGTTGTTACCGGGCGGGAAATCACCGAGGACGGCGACGTTGAAATAATCAACCTGGATCAGCACATTGCCGTTCTGTCAGACGGGGCTGTGCTCGACATTGAAATGACGGTGGAGCACGGACGCGGTTACCGCGAAAGCGCAAAGAATAAGCCGAATACAAAGGTCGTCGGCGTTATACCGATAGACAGTATCTTTACGCCCGTCGCGCGCGTCAACTACCACGTTGAAAATACGCGCGTCGGCGACAGAACGGACTATGATAAGCTGACGCTTGAGGTGTACACCAACGGCTCAATTTCAGCGGAGGAGTCAGTCGGCGCGGCGGCGCAGATCCTTGTTGACCAGTTCTCGCTGTTTACAAACGAGACAGAGGAAAACCGCATGGTTCGGCTCGCGGCGGCTCCGACAGCAGACGGAGAGGTGCCCGCGAATATAGACCTGTCAATTGAGGATCTGGATCTTTCAGTCCGCTCCTTTAACTGCTTAAAGCGCGCGAATATCAACACAGTCGCGGAGCTTACAAGCAAAACAGAGGACGAGATGATAAGGGTTCGCAACCTCGGGAAGAAGTCTCTCGAGGAAGTTATTGAAAAATTGGAGCTTCTCGGGCTTTCGCTCCGAAAAGACGATACTATTTAGCTAAAGGAGAGGCAAACAATGCCCGGAACACGAAAACTCGGAAAAACCACCGCACAGCGCCGCGCAATGCTGCGCCAGCAGGTTACTGATTTGCTCGAAAAAGGCAAGCTGACCACGACAGTAACCCGCGCGAAGGAAATCCGTCCGCTCGCGGAAAAAATGATTACACTCGGCAAGAAGAACACTCTTGCTTCGCGCCGCGCCGCGCTTACCTTCATCACCAAGGAAGGCGTTGCGACCAAGGTGTTTACTGAAATCGCTGAAGGCTACAAGGATCGCCAGGGCGGCTACACGCGCATTACGCGCATAGGGCCGCGTCAGGGCGACGCAGCGGAGCTGGCGGTAATAGAACTGGTGTAGTGCACCTTATAAAGTAAACCCCTGGAGGGATTCGTTCCCTCCGGGGGATTGTTTTTTTGGCTGTTTGCGGTGAAGCGTAGGGTGGGGACTTTGCTCCCGCCGGCCCTGCTGTGTGCTTGCCGCGTTGCTTTGTGTTCTTTTAGACGAAAATCTTACGGCGGGAACGAAAAGTT
>JAISTA010000011.1 GCA_031272845.1 Oscillospiraceae bacterium | reverse complement strand
GACTTATGGTGTCCGTTTTTCATCTGTCTATCTGTCCGTCCGCATTCCGGACAGCAGCGCTCGCTGCTGTCTTTTGGTGTGCTTGTTGTGGCGTTCATGTGTTTATTTTACCTTCCTCCGCGCCCTTTGTCCACACCCGTTTTTTTGCCGTTGCACGGCCGAGTTGTGTCACGCTTGGAAGCCCTGATTGCGCGTTCCCATTATATTATCTCCCCTCCGTCTCCGCGTCCTTGAGCATCCGCTGCGCCCGCGCGAACAATTCTCTCGGCGTGTGGATTTGCAGCTTGGAGTATATCCGCTTGCGATAGGTTTTGACGGTTTCCACCGAGTAGGTAAGCTCCTTTGCAATCTCGTCGCTTTGGAAGCCCATCATGACGAGACCCGCAACGTCAAGCTCGCCCTCCGAAAGCGGATCGTAGGCGTTGGACTGCAGCATTTCCCTCCAGCCGGGCGCGAGAACGGGAATTGTATGCGCCGTTTTCAGCGGTTCAGATAACAGCTCGTTGATTTCGGCTAGCTCAGAATCGCGCACCCAATCCTCCGCGAAATAGGTTCGCAGCAAAAGCGGAAACGCGATAAAATAGGCGACGGCTGCCGCTACGGAAACACCGGCCAGAATGAGCGCGGCGCTCTGCGCGGGTGCGGAGCCGAACAGCTTGCCCAAAGCGACGCTGCCGCCTCCGCCAAGCACGCCAAACCACAGCGCCAGCTTGAGGTGGTTCATGCTGCGGTATTTTCTGCCGATGACGCCCATGTTGTAGTAAAGCGTAAGCATACCCATCGTGCCGGAAATTCCGACAAACAGCGCGGTCAGCACGGCGGCGGCAGGATAGCGGTCGTAAAAAGCGTAGCACAGCGCGGCCAAAAGAAACGCAGAAAAGGTTGCGTTCCATGTCGTGTACAGGCTGCCGCGCACACACGCAAAGATGAAGAAGCACACGGCGCAGCCCGCAAGCCCGCCGATGAAATACCAAAGGTACACGTCGGTCTGCGCGGTCGCCGCCGCGCCGTCAAGAATAATTTTACCGACGCCCTTGACGAATATAGCGAACGAGCAGTTGATGGCAAGCGATAGATATGACACCTTGTTTGCCCGGCGCTCAGGCGGCGCGGTATTTTCCTGTGTGAGGTCGGTTTTTTTGAAGAACAGTACAAGCGACATAGCGCCTGTCAGAATCAGCATAGACATAACCCGTTCCCCAAGGCTGTCTATCCAGCCGGGCTGGGATAGCAGCGGAAAGAGATTCACCCCGACAAAGCCGAACAGCATACCGTAATATTTCTCGGTATTGTTCATGATGTAGACATAGGGAATGAGGATGCTCACGCAGACTAATCCCATCAGGACGCCAACGACGGGTGCGGCGTAAAGCCTCCTGCCTGGCGGCAGGACAAAAAGGGACAGGGCGACCGCGCAGAGCAGCGCGGCGGCTCCGGCGCGGGCTGTTTTCACGAACCATTCCCTTTTGTAGAAGCAGATGAACACGGCGGCGGCGAGCAGGGTCATGCTGTGCGTTACGCTCCGGAGGTCTGACGTGTACGCTTGCCCGGGCGCGGGCGCGTATGTCCACCATGTGTTGAAGGCGACCGTCCACGCGTAGTAGACCGACCAAAGAATCAGGTAGGGCGCGGCAGCTTTCGTCAGCCCCTTGACAGAATGAACTCTCTCCACTATCGCACCTCCATATCCTCGTCCGTGATAACACGCTGCGCCCTCGCGAACAGCTCTTTCGGCGTGTGGATTTGCAGCTTGGAATATATCCGCCTGCGATAGGTTTTGACGGTTCCCGCCGAGTAGGTCAGTTCCTTTGCAATCTCATCGCTTTGGAAGCCTTGCATGATAAGTCCCGCTACGTCAAGCTCGCCCTCCGAAAGCGGTTCGTAGGCGTTGGTCTGCAGCAGCTCCCGCCAGCTTTGCGAAAGAAATACCGGTGTTTGTGCTGACTGCGGCTTGGCGGACTGTTTCCCGAAGCCAAAGGTCAGATACGGCTCCAGCAGAAAGTAAATCACAGTGGCGCTCACCGCGACCACAAGCTGCGTCACGGCAAAAAGCTCTTTATACGGCATGAAAGCGGTTGCCAGCCCCACCCGCGCAAAAGACGCGGCGGCTGAAAGAACAAATATAACCGGCACAATCCAGCGGGAGGGGCGGCTTTTGTGCAGTGTGATCGCAAACAGCGCGGGCAGTCCCATAATACCCGTAAAGCCCAAAAGCGTACAGGCCAGATAATCCGCGGCCGGGACATATTCGGCGGCGATTGCGACAATAAAGCCCAGCGAGTTGGCGGCTAAAAAGAACTTTGACAATCGAATCGGCGAGATGCCCTTTTTCTTCCACAGAAAATACATCAGCAGTCCGGCGCAGGCTTCGGCTATGTAAAACACAATGAGGCAGCCGGTCGGCGCAAGCCAAGCGTAGCCGTTGCCCAGGTAAAAGACAAGATAGCTTAAAAAGATCAGGAAATATGTGCCGGCAAACAGCTTTTTCGGATATACGCGCCCGGACGGCCATCTGTCAAAATCAAAATCCGTCCTGACCGGCAGACGAAAGAAAAACAGCAGAAGAAGAAAAGGACACAGTATCATACCCGCACGATAAACCTCGGGCGGGATGAGGCTCGCGGCGATTTGCGTACCGGCTTCTTCGTTGAACTGTACGCAAAATTGAAGAAAACCGCACAGCAGATTGACGCCGGCCGCGATGACGGTAGCCAGCTTGACGGCGGATTTTTCCGAGAAGTAATGGACTATGACAAAACAGAACGCGCCGCCCATCAGGTCGTGGAAAAAATTGTAGGCAATCGGAAGCGCGTCTCCCATGATTGCCGGCTTTTCAAAGGGCAGCATCAGCGCCGTGCCGCACAGCAGCGTCATGACCGCGTTTAACCGCGTAAAGCGCACCACGAGCTTCGGCAAAAACAGCAGCACCGCAAATATAACGGCATAGGCTGCGCCGATCATAGGCAGCCCGATTTTGGAGGAGATAAAATAGTTCGAGCCGCCAAGCTCCCACAGCGCCTTGCCGCTGGGCGACGCAACGCCGTTTGTCAGCAGCCAAAGCGCGGCAAAGCACAGCAGCATGGGAATGGAAAAATCCTTAAGCCGCCCCCGCGTTTCTTTTTCCGTTGTCGGACTGGTGAGCTTCACAGACTGTCCTCCTTGCCCTTGACGATTTTTTCTGTCCTCGCAAACAGCTCTCTCGGCTTGTGGATTTGCAGCTTAGAGTAAAGCCGCTTGCGGTAGGTTTTGACGGTTTCCAAAGGATACCTTGATTCCTCCGAAATCTCCTCGTTTTGATAGCCGCGCATCATGTATCCCGCTATGTCAAGCTCGCCCTCCGACAGTCTGTCGTAGGCGTTTGCTTGCAGCATTTCCCGCCAGTTTAATATGCCGGAGCCTGCCTCCGCAGGCATCTGAACAGGCTGCGCTTCGTTTTTTTTCGCCGGCTCGGAGACGCTATCCGCCTGACGGTGCAGAAATGTGAACATCAAATACGGCGCCAGCACGAGATACAGAATGACCAACGAAACGGCGATAACCAAATATGTCACATACAGCACAACCCAATTATAGCGGAATAAATCTAAAAGCGCGGTATGTATCAGCACCGCGATAAACGCGGCGCCGATAATACCGGGCATTATGAATCTGGACGGATATTCCTTCAGCATCAGAACGCCCAAAAGCGGATTTAACCAACAGCCCATACTTCCGATTCCCAAAAGCGCGCAAGCCGCGAGGGACAGCGCCGGGACATACAGGGCGGCAATCGCCAAAACAAAGCCCATTGCGCCTATTGCCACAACCGCCGAAAAGCTCTTGAAGGGAACAACGCCGAGTTTTTGCCAAAGCAGATATACGATAACGCAGAAAACCGCCGAGGACAGATAAAATACAAATACGCCGTGCGTGAAGGTTTCCGCGACAGCGTTTCCGAATAAGATTACGAAACAGCTCATAACCGTCCAAAATAATATGCCCGCAAACAGTCTTTTGGGCGCGGCCAGCCCGTCTGACTTCTTGACCGTGCGCGTCCATACGCCTGTGGGGAGCTTCCAAAAGAATATCAGCATAAGTACAAGCGCAAGCACGGTAAACGCTTTGAAAACCGTAAAATCGACCTTGATAAAATCGTTTTGCAGGATAGCGACAAGCCCATTTGCCACGCCATACGCGATCGTCAAATGTATCATGGCGGTTTTTTCGCTGAACAGCCCGATGATTATGGCGGTTTCAAAGCCTATCATAAAGCAGCAGCAAAAATACTGAACGTACAGCGCGGCCGCTGACATTTCCGGCGACAAGGGCAGAAACAGCGCAAGCGCGGATAACAGCGCGGCAGAAGCGGTTATCCGCTCCGCCCATACGATAATGCGCGGCATAAAAATCATCACGGCGATAGAGAGTATGTACCCCGTCACAATCAGGACGGTCACATCGCCTACACGGATGGGCAGCGGCGTTCTGCCGTCTACCGACATCGTTTGACCGGAAAAATACACCATGCCCATCTGCCATGCGGCAAACATGGCAAAGCAAATCAGAAGCGGAAGCCGCAAGGTCAGCCGCTTGTTTTCATTTTCAACAAGAATCGGGTGATTCATTTTTTCCCTATCGCTCTGAGCTTTCGGTCAAGAAAGCGGTTTAGGGCCTTGAGCGTCTTATCGTCCAAGCCGCGGAGCCGGTCGGAAAGCTCCCGTGCCGCCTCGCTTGTCTGCGTTTCGCCGGTCGCCACCCAATCGGCAGGGAAGCCGTACTTCTGTTCAATCAGCATGGCAAGCGAGGGCGATATGTTTTTGACACGCCCTCCGCAGAGGACGTATATGTAGTTCGGCGTTACGCCGAGGGAGCGGGCAAAGGCGGCTTTCTTCAGTCCCGTTTCCGCTATGATATGTCTGATCCTTTCGTCAAGCGTCGTGTTTTCCATGTGCGTACACCCTTTCTCCGGCTCCTTCTGCGATTAAAATTACTAAAATTATTATAGTATAAAGCATTGAATTATGCAACAGTTTTTTAATTAAAACCCGCAGCTGCATACAAGCAGGTTTAACGCTGAAATCGGAGCTGCCGGATGAATTTTACCTCCTCCGGGCAAAAAATCTCTCCGCAAAACAGGCCAAAACGCATTTTGTCCCCCTGAGGGGGACAGACTTTTTCGCCGCGTTAGGCTAAAATGCAGTTGAACTCGGAGCGCTGCCTCCTCCGAGATGTACGATGCGGGAAATGAAAGCCTGTCCAAAACGCGATAAAAAATGAACCGTTTTTTAGCGTATGAGAAAGACCAGCTATAAAAAGTCAAAGTATTTTCCAGGTACAGAGATAGCGGACACAACCGGGATATTTTTCGCCAAGAGAATCAACCTGAAAGCCGTAGCTGCGGTAGAAGCCGACAGCATCATCATCCGTTTCGGCTCTGATTATCCCGCACTTGAGCGTGTCAACAGCGAAGGCAAGCAGCCTTGACGCAGCTCCTTGATTTCTGTGAGCAGAGTCAGTGGCGATAGCCATAATTTCAAACTCATCATTGACAATATGCCGGAGAATGATTATTCCGCAAACAGAGCCATTGTCATCACAGGCAAAAGCAGAAACACCGGCGTCTGATTCATACTTGTCGGCGCGGCTATTCAGCTTTTCCTTAGTTGGCATGTACATGCTCAGAGCGATTACAGCTAAAACACGCTCATCATGCAGCTTGCCCTTAATATCAATGATATTCATTCTATAACCTCCCTTGGTTTCTTTGGCGGTGTCGCCTCATATGGCCTGTTCTCCCTTAGAATCGTAAAGCTGATATTGCACAGCTTCCGCGAAACCGCTCCAACAGCGGTCAGATGGTGTTTTCCCATTGCTTTGAGCGATTGATAGTATTACGACAGAATGGGATCGCAAAATGCTGCTCTTTGTGCCGCAAGCCAAATAGCCCGTCGAAGCGGGTGATATCGCCTATCTTGCTGAGGATGATAGCTCCCAATGTATCA
>JAISTA010000216.1 GCA_031272845.1 Oscillospiraceae bacterium | reverse complement strand
CGGCAGGTATACCGCAGGATTTTCCTCCGCCAACTTGCTGTGTATTTCCAGTGCCTCGGTGTACTCTCCCTCCGCTTCTTGGTGCCTGTTGTTGTAATAGTGCAAAACTGCGAGATTGTTCAGAATTGTTGCCACATCCGGCAGGTATACCGCAGGATTTTTCTCCGCCAACTCGCGTAATGCTTTTAATACCGTCTCATACTTGGCGATCGCGGCCTTAAATTCATTCTGCTCAGCCAAATAATACGCATACTCAAACAAAATCTTCGGATCGCTGCACAGCCCTTGTGCTTCTTCAAACAGGGCCTTAGCTGCGTCAAACCGCCCGCCGTCCTTGACGCCTGTCAGCACTAACTTTGCTTTCAGCACAAAGGCTTCGGCAATTTCCTTTTGCTCTTGCTTTGCCTTTTGCGCCATTTCGCTGAGTTTATTTATGTCCAGAGATTCGTTTGCCGCGTTATAGTCTCCTTTTTCAAACAGCTCGCGCGCCTCAGCCGTAAATTTGCTGGGGGACATACGCTCAATGGTTTCGCTGACACCCTGCACAGCCTTTTGCCGCTCTTCCTCTAATTCGTCGGCAATACGCGACAGCTCGTGCGAGATTTTATGTATCAGCTGATCTGCGTTTTCAGGCTGTTCGTGGAAATAGAGTTTTTGCTTTTCTTCGTCCGTTCCTTCGTTCTCTTTCTCACGCAGGCTTTTTATGAACTTGTACCGCTCATCATCCGTCGCGTTCGTCGGAAGTGTGTAGACCACAACCTTTGGCTTCCCGCTTTCCTGAAGAAATTTGACGGCTTTTTCAAACTCCTCTTTTGTGTATATTCCAAGTTTGTTTTTTATTATAACGGCACACATATCACAAGGCTTCAATATCTTATTGTATTCATCCTGTGAGCGCCAGCTTTTCGGTATCGCGCCGCTCTGCTCCTCCCACCGCACGACATTGAATACAATGTTTCGTCTTGTATAGGTTTCATTTAGTGCTATTGCCTCAAGCACGATTTTGTCGCGGATGTCCTTTGTTTCTTCGCTTGAAGCGAGAAACATGTCTATTTGGAGTGTAGTTCGTTTCTGCATAGCAACCTCGCAAGAAAGTATTTTACATATTATAACACCATTCAACACAAGCTGTCAACAAAATCGCCCTCCAACAACACAAAAATCCCCCTTTCCCGCAGCGCGCCGGAAAGGGGGCTTTGTTTTGCAATACCTATGCGTTCGTTTCGACCGCGTCTGTTTCGGCCGCCGCTTCGCGCTTGCGCTTTACGACCGTGCTTATCAGCAGCGCGGCGTAGAATACTAGCAGCATGTGCGCGTCAAACATCATGCTCTCGCTCCTCGGCAAAAGCGGTATATGAAACGCGGACATAGCCGGAATAAACACCCAGCTTACAGAAAGCACGTAAAGCAGCAGGTATAGCGTCAGAACCGCTGTGACAATTTTTGTAGTAAGCCGTTTTCTGTACCGATTCCAAAGCGCCACAATGCCGAACAGCGCGGCGCCCATAGGCAAACGAAAGAATATCAGAACACAGACGGCTATTTTATACCAAATTTCTCTTTGGCTTAAGATGACAGCGGTATCGCCCGCGTCGGGTCCCCACGGCTGCCAAGATGCCCAATTGGCCAGCTTGTGGAGCAGATCAATGCCGGTTATGAAAAACAGCGGGATAAACGCAAGCAGGACTAAAAACAGTATGTATTTTATTTTGACTTTCAAAACAAACTCCTCCGGCATAAAATATCTTCATTTGCTATGCTGCCGTTAATCAAACACTCTGTGACCAATATAGTCGTACTGCAATGCGAACCAATATCCGTTAGAACCTCTTGACAGAAATACGTCCGCTCTGCCGCCGAGAAACGTCCCCGCAAAGGTTGGCGCTGCGTTTAGTACGTAATTTGTAAAGCCGGTGCTGTAGCTAAAGGTATTTCCTGTAGGCGACCAAACCTTGTTGTGGCTTACATATGGAGGAACGATTTGCCCTTCATACGCCTGAACCTGTCTTGCACACATGGCTTTATTCTCAATCATTATATCATACTTTTTTCATTTATCAACACTATTTTTGATGTTTTTAACAAATAATTTATTTTATTTACAGCTATATTCCATACTGTCTAAACTCCCTGAAAAACCTGTGCCCAAAAACGCCCGATCTGCCCTCTGCGCACCGGAAAGCGTGGCTTGTTTTACCGCTCCCCCGCGTCTGTTTCAGCCGCGATTACACGCTTGCGCTTCACAAACGCACTTAACAGCAGCGCAATCATCAGCCGCCTCGGCATAGTCGGCTTCCTTTTGGCGACTTCGCCTGCGGTTGTATCGTATGTCTCTTGCCTCCCATGAAAATTCGCGGCATTGCTCAGCACAGCCGCGATTTTTAGCTGATATTGCCTTGCTGACCGAAAACAAAGGGCGGCATTTTGTCACATTCGATAAATTTCTAAAAAAACTGCTTGAAAGCAGCAAATAGATATGTTATAATGAGCGCGTTATACAAAAAACATTTCAATACTTTGGAGGGTATTAAATGAGTTACCAAAAATCAAACGACGTTCTTAAAACCGTAAACCGCGGAGACCCCTGCGAATCGGGCCTTTGCACACTCTGCCGCGCCGACTGTAAGGGCCGCTGCGAAACGTGGATGTCCTCGCTGAAGGGCCGCAAAATGCTCTATCCGAGAGACTTCGGCACCGTCACCGCCGGAAGCGCGAATACAAACCACATCGGTGTTGCTTATAACAATCTCCGCATTCAGGGCTACAACTACGGCGCAAACGGGCTCGGCACGAACGCCGCTGACGACTGCATCTTCCCGAACGTGTCCCTGGAAACCGAATTCGGCACCAAAATCAAAACCAAAACGCGCATACCGCTTATGACGGGGGCGTTAGGCTCTACATTTATTGCCGCGAAGTATTGGGAGTCGTTCGCGGCGGGAGCGGCGCTTGCGGGTTATCCGATCGTCGTCGGCGAAAACGTCGTCGGCGTAGACCGCAAATCCATACTTGAGGGCGGGCAGATAACCTCCGCGCCGGAGCTTGAGCGCAGAATCGACATCTATCTCAAATACTACGACGGCTACGGCGCTATCATCGTTCAGATGAATGTTGAGGACACGCGCAACGGAGTCGCGGAATACATAGCGAAAAAGTACGGAGACAAGGTCGTCCTCGAGCTGAAATGGGGGCAGGGCGCCAAGGATATCGGCGGCGAAATTCAGGTTACCGACCTCGAATACGCGCAGTTCCTCAAAAGCCGCGACTATATTGTCGACCCCGACCCGACAAATCCGGCGGTTCAGGAAGCGTTCAGATCCGGCGCGATCAAATCCTTTGCGCGGCACTCGCGTCTGGGCTACACGGATAAAAGCTCCTGGCAGGAGGTGCACGACGACTTTATGGCGGCAGTGAAGCACCTGCGCGGCTTAGGCCTGACGCGTATCACGCTGAAAACCGGCTCGTACGGTATGGAAGCGCTGGCCAGCGCGATCAAGTTTGCTTCAGAAGCTGAGCTTGACCTGCTCACGATCGACGGTTCGGGCGGCGGCACCGGTATGAGCCCGTGGAACATGATGGAGCACTGGGGCGTTCCCTCGATAAACCTCCACGCAAAGGCCGCCGAATACGCGGCAATTCTCGCGGCAAGCGGCAAGCGTCCGGCAGACATGGCTTTTGCCGGCGGCTTTGCGCGCGAGGATCATATATTCAAGGCGCTGGCGCTGGGCGCGCCGTACGTTAAGCTGGTTTGTATGGGCCGCGCTCTGATGATCCCCGGCTATCTCGGCTCTAACATTGAGGGCGCGCTGTACCCCGACCGCCGCGAACGCCTCAACGGCAACTGGGACGAGCTTCCGCCCTCGTTCAAAGAGGAATTCGGTTCAAAGCCGGAAGAAATTTTCTCGAACTATTTTGACGTAAAAGCCAAAATCGGCGATGCGGCGTTCAGCGAGCTTCCGCTGGGCGCAATCGCGGCGGCAAACCTCTCCGATAAGCTCTGCGCCGGCTTGCAGCAGTTCATGGCGGGCACGCGCAAATTCAAGGTTTCGGAGATTACGCGCAACGACATCTTCGCGGCAAACCGTGAAACAGCCGCTGAAACAGGAATCCGCTTTATGACGGACGTCAACGACGAGCTGGCAAAAAAGATTCTGCTGAGCTAGGCGACAGGCTGCATAGGTACTATATTAGTTACTGAGTAAAACCCCAGTCCCTGCCCCGTTTTTCGGGGAGCGGATTGGGGTTTTACCGCTTTCTTGCCCAAAGAAGAAAAAATATCTTCAGCAAAACTCGTTCTTGACATACTCCCCTGCCCTATGCTAAAATACAATTATAAAGTAATGCTCTGAGGTATCA
>JAISTA010000196.1 GCA_031272845.1 Oscillospiraceae bacterium | reverse complement strand
TACGCCAGCCCGTAGTACGACGCGAAAACGGGGTAAAACCCATACGTGATGTCCGGGAAAACAACGCCGTTTTCAAAAAACGCGCGGAATATAAACGACAGCACCTCGTCCGACCCGTTCGATACGGACACATTTTCCCACGTTATGCCGTGCTTTTCGCCGAAGCTCTCCGCAATTTTTTGCCGCAACGGCCTCGCGTCCGTCGAGGAATACAGCTGAAGTGACTCCGCCGCGCATTTTGCGGCCGCCGCAACCGATTCCGGCGGAGGGTACGGAAACTCGTTAGTGTTTAGCTTGACGATTCCCTTGCCGAAAAGCTGCTCACCCGGAACGTACGGCTCAAGTCCCGCCGCTGTTTTTGACAGGAATCTGCTCACGAAAACCTCACTGTGACGCTTTTACCGTGTCCGTCAAGCCCTTCTTTTTTAGCAAAGCTGTCAATATCGGCGGCGACGGAGCGCAGCGCGTTTTCTGTGTAGTACGTGAACTGCGTTTTTTTGACGAAATCGTCCACAGACACGGGCGACGCAAAGCGCGCCGTGCCGAGCGTCGGAAGCGTGTGGTTCGCGCCGGAAAAATAATCGCCGAGCGCCTCGGGCGTATACTGCCCCAGAAAAACGCTTCCCGCGTTTTTCACGTCAGACAGCAGATCAAAGGGCGATTTTGTGCAAATTTCGAGGTGTTCGGGCGCGATTTCGTTCGCCGCGGCGATTGCTTCCGCCAAATCCCGCACCAAAATGACGGCTCCGCGCTCGTTCACCGACTTGCCCGCAATCTCACGGCGCGGCAGTTCCGCAAGCTGACTCTCAATTTCGGCGATCGTGCCTTGCGCGACCGTCTCGGAGGTCGTTATCAAAATCGCGCTCGCAAGAATGTCGTGCTCGCTCTGCGCAAGCATATCCGCCGCGAGAAAACGCGGGTTTGCGCTTTCGTCCGCGATAATTGTAATGTCAGACGGGCCGGCCATCATATCAATCCCGCAAATGCCGTAAACCTGCCGCTTTGCTTCCGTGACAAACGCGTTGCCCGGCCCTGTGATTTTGTCCGCGCGCGCAATAGTCTCCGTGCCGAACGCGAGCGCCGCGATTCCCTGTGCGCCGCCTGTTTTGAAAATGCGGTCCGCCCCGGCGACAGCCGCCGCCGCTATGATGTATTTGTTCTTTATTCCGCCGTCAGCTCCCGGCGGCGTTATCATAACCACCTCGGGAACGCCCGCGATTTTCGCCGGAATTATGTTCATGAGCGCGGAGGACGGGTATGCAGCCGTTCCGCCGGGAATGTACACGCCGGCGCGCGCGACAGGCAGCACCTTTTGCCCCATTATAACGCCGCTTTTGTCCTGCGTTATAAAACCCGTGCGCGTTTGATGACTGTGAAAATCACGGATATTTTCCGCCGCGCGCTCCAGTACGCGAACAAAGTCCGGCTCGACCTCGGACAGCGCCGCGTCAATTTCTCCGCGCGTCACCTCAAGGCTGTAGTCCGCTGCAGTCACGCCGTCGAATTTTGCGGCATAGTCGCGCAGAGCCGCGTCGCCGCGCGCTTTGACGTCAGACAGAATTGACGCGACTGTTTCAGACAGCTTGCCGTCACTGTCCGATGAGCTTTGCGGCCTGTTTTCAAAGTATTCACTTGGATTGGTGTATAGTTTTATCATTTAGTCTCACCGTCTATCACACGGCGGATTTTCTCCGCAAGCTCCTCAATTCGCCTGTATTTCAGCTTAAACCCCGCCTTGTTTGCTATAAGCCGCGCGGAAATACCTGAGATTTCACGCAGAACGACAAGTCCGTTTTCGGCAAGAGTTTTGCCCGATTCGACAATGTCGACGATTACGTCTGACAGACCGAGAAGCGGCGCAAGCTCAATCGAGCCGTTCAGCTTGATAATATCAATTTCCTGCCCGATTGCGGCAAAATAGTCCTTTGCCGCCTGGGGGAACTTTGTCGCGACGCGCAGCTCCCGCGCGGCGTTTATATCAAAGCCCGCAAAGCCCGCGACGGCCAAGCGGCACACGCCGACGTTCAGGTCAAGCAGCTCAAACACATCCGGCTTTCCGTCAAGCAAAATGTCCAGTCCGGAAACGCCGATGTCCGCCGCGCCTCGCTCGACATACACCGCGCTGTCAGCCGGCTTTACCCAAAAGTAGCGCACGCCGGCCTCCGGCGAGTCGAAAATCAGCTTTCTCGTGTCAGACAAAATCTCCGGGCAGCCGTACCCCGCCTTTTCGAAAATCGCGTAAACTTCTTCGCCGAGACGGCCCTTCGGCAGCGCTATATTAATAATCTGCTCGCTCAATTCTCGTCCAGCCCCCTGATTTTGTCGAGATACACGGCGAAACCGACCGCGCTGTAGTCCGCCGGATACCCGAAATTGCGCAGAAGCCCGTCATACCGTCCGCCCGAGAGCACCGCCTGCGTCTCACCGGCGATGAAGCCGTCGAACACTAATCCGCTGTAGTAATGCAGTCCGTTTCCTACGGAAAAATCGATTCGAATTGACGTGCCGCCCTCGCTTTTGCAAAGCGCTTCAAGCTCCGCCGCTTCGTCTTGTGCGCCAATTTCAGCGCAGATTTCCGTCAGCTCAGGCATTATCTCATGCGCCTGACCGTATAGCGCGGCAAGCCGCACAATCGGCGCGTTGCGGTGAATTCCCGGCAGCTTTAACAGCCCCGGAATATTCTTGCGCGACAGGTGCTTTGACAGGCTCACGCCGTCCGCGCCATACGCTGCCGAATACGTGATCGCTTTTTTGATTATGCCGATATGTGAAATGTCAAGAAACGCCTCGCGTCCTTTTCGCAGCACATTTAGGCTCCGGCTCGCAAGCGACAGCACCTCCTGCTGGGTTTTCCCGTCAAACACGCCGATTACCTCAGCCCCGACCTGCGACAGCTCGCGGTACTCGCGCGAAAGTCCCGACTTTCTGTATACACTCTCGTGGTAATACAGCTTTATCGGCTCGGAAAGCTCACGGCCGCGCACTGCCTTTACAATCGGCAGCGTCACATCCGGACGCAGGGCCAAAAGCTCGCCGTTTTTGCCAGAAAACGTGATAATGTCAAGGCCGGACAGGAATTCCTTATTGTCGGCGTACAGACTGTACTCGTCGAACCGGCGGCAGACAAAACGCGAAAACCCGGCGGAGGCGTACAGCTCCCGCAGGGAAAGCGCGGCAATTTCTTTACTTGTCAGAACTGCTTCAAAGCTCATGTGCGTCCAATATCGCGCCTGTAGTGCGCGTTTTCAAAATTTATGGCTTTGACGCCGGAATACGCAAGACCGAGCGCGTCGTCCAGCGCCGCGCCGGTTGCCGTAACTCCCAGCACTCGTCCGCCGTTTGTTGTGTACTGCCCGTTTTCGGATTTTGTACCCGCGTGGTACACAAAAACGCCGTCCGGCACGTCAGACAGACCGGAAATCGGCTTGCCCTTTGCGTAATCTCCGGGATACCCGCCGGAGGCCATTACGACGCAGGCCGCGCTGCCGCTCTTCCACTTGATCGGCGTTTCGGCAAGCCTGCCCTCTCGGACGGCGCGGAAAACCTCGAACAAATCCGTGTCCAGAAGCTCCAGAACAGACTGTGCCTCCGGGTCGCCGAACCGCGCGTTGTACTCGATGACACAGGGCCCTTTGTCGGTCAGCATTAGTCCGAAGTATATAACGCCGGAAAACGGCCTGCCCTCGCTGTTCAGCGCATCAATTGTCGGCTTGAAAATGCGCTCTTCACATATTCGCGCAAGCTCCGGCGTGTACAGCGGCGCGGGGGCTATAGCGCCCATACCGCCTGTGTTCGGGCCCCGGTCTCCGTCAAACACGCGCTTGTGGTCTTTGGACGACACCATCGGCACGACAGTTTTTCCGTCGCAAAACGCCAGAACCGTCACCTCCGTGCCGGAAAGACATTCTTCAATAACGACCGACGCGCCCGCTTTTCCGAAGCGGCCGTCCTCCATCATCCCGCGCACCGCCGCAATCGCCTCGTCCTCCGTTTGCGCGACGACGACGCCCTTGCCGAGAGCCAGTCCGTCCGCTTTTACGACGATCGGCGCGCCTTTTTCGCGGATGAACGCGATTGCGGACGCGATTTCCGTGAATGACTGAAAGTCAGCCGTCGGGATTCCGTATTTTTTCATCAGATTCTTGGAAAAAATCTTGCTGCTTTCGATAATTGCGGCGTTTTTGCGCGGACCGAACGCCGGGATTCCCGCGTTTTCCAGCTCGTCCACAAGGCCGAGCGCAAGCGGGTCGTCAGGCGCGACGACGACAAAGTCAACCGCCGAGGACGCTGCAAGCTCCACGATTTTATGGATATCCGCCGCGGCAATCGGTACGCATTCGGCAATCTCCGATATGCCGCCGTTTCCCGGAGCGCACAAAAGCTCCGTTACGTGCGGCGACTGCGCAAGCTTGCGGCAAATCGCGTGCTCACGCCCGCCGCCGCCAATTACAAGTACTTTCATTTTAGTTTCTCTTTTTATTAGTGGTGGAACAGCCGAAGTCCTGTGAAATACATCACCATACCGTGCTTATTTGCGGCCGCGATTACGTTATCGTCCCGCACGGATCCGCCGGGCTGTGCTATATACCGCACGCCGGATTTTGCCGCGCGCTCAATATTATCGCCGAACGGAAAAAACGCGTCCGAACCGAGGCATACGTCTGTTTGTGTTTTTAGCCACGCCGCCTTTTCGTCAGCCGTCAGCGGCTCCGGTTTTTTCGTAAAAAGCGTTTCCCATACGCCGGGGGCAAGAGCCTCGTCCGCGTAGTCCGCCGAAATGTACGCGTCAACCGCGTTGTCGCGCACGGGGCGCGGCAGATTCGGCAAAAACGGCAGCTTCAGCGTCTTTTCATGGCGGCGCAGGTACCAATTGTCCGCCTTGCCGCCGGCCAGTCGCGTGCAGTGAATTCTGCTCTGCCCGCCCGCGCCGACGCCGATTGCGCCGCCATTTTGTGCGTACACAACGGAGTTTGAC
>JAISTA010000146.1 GCA_031272845.1 Oscillospiraceae bacterium | reverse complement strand
AAAAAGCGTTTCGTCCCGGACTGCCGCTTGTTTTTACGCTGTTGTCGTGATATACCGCCATAGCGGCTATAGTCATCGGCAGCGTTCCGGCGGCAAGAATTACAACCGCCTGCACTCGGCGTGATACAGTATACGCCGCGTCGGGATTCACTATTTCATCCGAACCGAAAAGGGCTATCAGTACAAAACAGACGACGGCCGCAACGAATACTCCGTAAACGCAGTCACTCGCTATTCTGGCTTTTTTGCTTATCATATTTCACCGCTGCTTTTTAGCTCGAAAATTTCTGTTGCGTTCAGCTAAAGAAGAGCTGCCGCACGTATCCCACCGCCAGCAGGCCGATAATAAACAGAGCGCAGCCAGCGCAAGCAGCGGCCGGCAGAAAGATACAAACAGCGTTTCTTATCTTGTGGGCGCTGTTTTTTACATCGTTAAATTTGTACAACGCCATGCTCGCCAAAATCATCGGGATTGTGCCGAACGCGAGTATCATAAACGCCTGCTCGCGCCAGGTTACCGAGAGCATTGCGTCCGTGTTTATTGCCTGATTTGAGCCGAAGAGCGCCACCCCCGCCAAGGAAACCACAATTGCGGCGCCGATTCCGTAAACGCAGCCGCTTATAATTTTAGCCGTTTTGTTCATTTGTCCTCACCGCCTTTTCTGTATTCAAGAATATCGCCGGGCTGGCAGTCCAGCGCCTCGCACATTTTGTCCAGCGTGTCAAGACGAAACGCCTTTACCTTGCAGTTTTTAATCAGCGACACGTTAGCCATAGTCATCCCGACGCGCTCTGTCAGCTCAGTCACGCTCATTTTGCGCTTTGCGAGCATAACATCCACATTTATAATAATCATATCATACCCTCGCTTACTTCCTGAAGCTCCGCCGCCTTTGTGATATACCGCGAAAGCACCGCCGCAAGCAGGGCAAGAGCTGAGGCGAATATATCCGCAAGAAGCGACAGCAGCAGTATTCCGGGATGGTTCATGTTAAGCAGCAGCAAAACTATGTTCCCGGCAAAGAAAAATCCGATGTCGGCAAACAGTATTACCGCGCTTTTGTGAATCCAGCCTGCCGTTTTGAGCGTGAAAACCTCGTCGCGCAAAATTGCGCCGGACACCCGCCAGATATAGACGAGTACCGCAAAGCACGGCACGGCGGCAAGCCAAATAAAGCTCAGCCACGGCACGTAGCAATAAGCAAACTCCGGGTTTGCCTCAGCAACGGCGCGTCCCCATTCGGGAACGACCCACAGCGCAAGCAATGCTCCGCATACGGCGGACGCGGCGACCGCAAGCCTAATTAAACGACACAGTGATTTTGACGACATAAAAACGCCTCCTTGAAGTTCTGTTATTATTTTATCATAAAAAATATTTTTTGTCAAGCGTTTTTTATTGTATTACAATAAATATATAAATCATTACTTGATATTTTTCAAAGATTAGTACAAAAGAGCGGAGTGCAAACCATATGTGGCCTGCGCTCCGCTTTAATAATACAATATGTAGGTTCTTGTTGAGCCAATCGCCCAAGCCCGAGCCGCTATCCCCTGCCCTATCGGTTCTCTCTGAAATACGGCACTCCCAGCGCTCCCGGCGGCTGGTTCTCGCGTTTTGCCCTCATGCTAACGCCGATCAGCACCGCAATTGTCGCGAGATACGGCAGCATATCGTAAATCTGCGCGGGAATTCCCAGCGGAAAATACAGCCGCGCAACGGAAAGCGCTCCGAAAAGCAGGCTGCCGAGTATCGCGCGCAGCGGGTTCCACGTGGCAAAGATCACCAGCGCGACGGCAAGCCAGCCTACTCCGTTAATGCAGTTGTGCACCCACACGCCGCCTACTCCGTTGCCGCTGTTCATCACGATATACAGTCCGCCGAGGCCTGAAATACCGCCGCCGATTATAGTCGCGAGGTACCTGTATCGGTTAACGGCAATCCCCGCCGCGTCCGCCGCCGCCGCGTTTTCGCCGACTGCGCGCAGGTTCAATCCGCGCCGCGTTTTTTTCAGGAAAAGCGCGAGTATTACGGCAGTTAAAAGCGCCAGATATACAAGAAAGTCGTATGAGAACAGTATCTTGCCGACGACAGGCAGCTTGCTCAAAAATTCCGGGAATAGTGCCGTGTTAAACGCAGCCTTTGTCGCCGCGCCCGCCGCCATAACCTTTGTCGCGTTTGACATTGCAATGCTGTCTCCGACAAGGTTTCCGAGACCCGCGCCGAAAATTGTCAGCGCCAGGCCTGTGACGTTTTGGTTTGCGCGCAGCGTTATCGTGAGAAAGCTGTAAATCGCCGCTCCCGCCGCAGCCGCCAAAAACGCGCACACAAGCGCGATAATCGCCGACACGGCGCCGATTGGATTCACGGCGTACTGCTCGTAAAAATATGAGCCGCACAGTCCCGCGACGCCGCCCATGAACAGCATTCCCTCAACGCCTAGGTTCAGGTTGCCTGATTTTTCGGTCAGTATCTCGCCCAGCGTTCCGTACAGTAGCGGCGCTCCCGCGAGAACTGCCGCCGCGATAAAATTCAGTACAGTCATTTCGCGGCGCCTCCCGATTTTTGGCGGAATATCAGCTTGTACTCGACAAAGAACTCACACGCGAGCATAAAGAACAGTATAACGCCCGTGAGCACCTCCGCCGCAGACTTCGGTATCTCAAACGCCGTTTGTATCGTGTTTGAGCCCTTGGACAAAATTGCGAGAAAAAACGCTATTGCAACCATAACAATCGGGTTCAGCTTCGACAGCCACGCAACCGCGATTGCCGTAAAACCGACGCCGCCTGCCGTCTGGTCCGAGAGCGTATAGTTTGCGCCGGACACCACGAGAAAACCGACCGCGCCGGACACGGCTCCTGAGATCGCCATAGATTTCAAGGTGACCTGCGTCACGGAGATTCCCGCGTATTGCGCCGTGCGCTCGCTTTCGCCGACGACCGCTATCTCGTAGCCGTCCTTCGTATAGCGCATATATACGAACATCGCCGCGACGAACACAAGCACAATAATCCAGCCGATATGCACGCCTAACAGCTTTGGCAAACGCGCCGCGTCGTTAAACATCGGAATTTTCGGAAAGCCCGTCCCGCGCGAGTCCTTCCACGGCCCGTTTTGCAGATACAGCTCAAATTGCAGCGCGACGTAGTTCAGCATAAGCGTGAACAGCGTCTCGTTTGTACCCCATTTCGCGCGGAAAAACGCAGGTATCAGTCCCCAGAGTCCGCCCGCGAGAGCACCCGCGAGAAACATTATGATCAGAAGAACCGGCTGCGGCACTTTGTCGTACCAGTACAGCGCAAAATACGACGCGGCGATTGCCCCCGCCATAATCTGCCCCTCAGCGCCGATATTCCAGAACTTCATTTTGAACGCGGGCGCAATCGCGACAGCCGCACCCAAAAGAGGTATGCTGATTTTTACGGTTTCGCGCAGCGCGAGCTTGTTCCCAAGCGCCCCGCCGAACATTACGGGGTACACGGAAAACGGATTGTGCCCCAGCAGCAAAATTATAAGTCCGCCGAAAAGGAGCGCCGCGGCAATGGCCGCGATTCGTATCGCCCACGCGGACCTTGGCTCCCGCGCGCGTTTTGCGATTCTGACAAATGGCTGACGCGTCATACCGCACCCTCCTTTTGCCCGCCCGCCGTCATAAGCAGACCTATCTCATTTTTAGACGTACCCCGCGCGTCCAGAATACCCGCTAGCCTGCCGCCTGAGAGCACCATAATCCTGTCGGACAGCTCAAGTAAAACATCCAGATCCTCGCCGATGAATATGACCGCCGCGCCGCGCT
>JAISTA010000131.1 GCA_031272845.1 Oscillospiraceae bacterium | reverse complement strand
GGCTCTTTCAAACGAGGCGCTGCTGTCCGCCGCAAAGCTCGCGAGCGACGAGCGGCTTTTTGCGCTGTATGAGGCGCTTGTGCGCGGACATTCACCGCAGGAGCTGCACGACCTGACGCAAATTGACCTGTTTTTCCTGCACAAGCTGAAAAACATCGCCGAAACAGGCGGCTTTGCGGACACGCGCCCGGTGTACAAAATGGTTGACACGTGCGCCGGAGAATTCTCCGCCGAAACGCCGTATTTTTACGCGATACCCGACGGAGACGAGGACGAGGCAAAGGATTTTGCCGAAAAGTCCGAAAAGGAGCGCGTTATTGTCCTCGGCTCGGGGCCTATTCGTATCGGTCAGGGCATTGAGTTCGACTATGCGTGCGTTCACTGCGCAAATACGCTGCGCGGCCTCGGCTACGAGGTCATCATAATAAACAACAACCCGGAGACCGTCTCGACTGACTTTGACACGTCCGACAGGCTGTACTTTGAGCCGCTGACGATAGACGACGTTATGCGCGTTGTCGATACGGAAAAGCCGCTCGGCGTAATCGTCGCGTTCGGCGGCGGCACCGCGATAAAGCTTGCGCCCGCGCTTGCCGCGCGCGGTGTGAACATCATCGGAACGAGCGCCGACACAATCGACCTTTGCGAGGATCGCGAGCGGTTTGACGCTCTGCTTGAGTCGCTGAACCTTGCGCGTCCCGCAGGTCACGCCGTTACAACAAAGGCGGAGGCTCTCGCCGCCGCAAACAGCTTAGAGTACCCTGTACTCCTGCGGCCGAGCTACGTTCTCGGCGGGCAGAATATGATTATCGCCTGGAGCGACGAGGACGTCGCCGAGTATATGGACATCATCCTCGCGCGCGAGCTGACGGGGCCTGTTCTGGTTGACAAGTATCTTTCCGGCCGTGAGATTGAGGTGGACGCGATTTGCGACGGGGACGAGGTGCTTATCCCCGGCATTATGGAGCACATTGAGCGCACAGGTGTGCATTCCGGCGACAGTATAGCCGTGTATCCGAACATCTCGATACCGGACGAGCTTGCCGCGCGGATTTTCACCGAAACGGAAAGAATCTGCCGCGCATCCAACGCCGTGGGGCTGATTAACATCCAGTACATTTTGCTCGACAGCGAGATTTATGTCATTGAGGTAAACCCCCGCGCGTCGCGCACAGTGCCGTATCTGTCAAAGGTCACGGGCTTGAATATGTGTGAGCTTGCGACAAAGTGCTCACTGGGGATGAAGCTCCGTGACCTGGGCTACAGCGGCGGGATTTACCCGATACCGCCGTATACCTGCGTCAAGGTGCCCGTGTTCTCGTTCGAGAAGCTTATAGACGTTGACACACAGCTCGGCCCTGAGATGAAGTCTACCGGCGAGGTTCTCGGAATCGGCAAAACGCTAAAGGAGGCGCTGTTCAAGGGACTTTGCGCGGCGGGGTATAACCTCAAGAAAAAGGGCGGCGTGCTGATTACGGTGCGCGACCGCGACAAGGCCGAAATCTCAAAAATAGCGAAGAAGTTCGACGCTATGGGCTTTTCCCTGTACGCAACCAGCGGCACGGCAAACGTGCTCACGGCGGCGGGACTTACAGTAAATGTCGCGGACAAAATCAGCTCCGGCGGCGGCAACACGACAATGGACGTTATAGAAAACGGCGGAATTTCATATATTATCTCAACCTCCGAAAAAGGGCGCGACCCGGAGCGAGACGCGGTAAAAATGCGCCGCCGCGCCGTCACGCTCGGAATCCCCTGCCTGACAAGCCTTGATACGGCTGACGCGCTTGCCGAAAGTCTGCTTTCCGGCTACACGGAGGGAAACACAGAGCTTGTGGACATTAACAATATGAGGAGCGAGCGTATGGAGCTGAAATTCACGAAAATGCACGGCGCGGGCAACGACTATATCTACATAGACAGCTGGGATATGGACATTAACTGCCCGGAAAGCCTGTCCGTTATCCTTGCCGACCGCCATTACGGAATCGGCGGAGACGGCGTTGTTCTGATACTGCGTGCGGACGCGGGGTCTGCCGCCGACGCGCGTATGCGTATGTTCAACGCGGACGGCTCGGAGGGCGCGATGTGCGGCAATGCGATTCGCTGCGTCGCAAAGTTTTTGTACGACAACGGCTTAGTTAACAAGCAGCGCATGACGATACAGACCATGAGCGGAGACCGCGAGCTGGAGCTTGTCACGCAAAACGGCGAGGTCGTGGAGGCGCGCGTCAATATGGGCAAGGCGATTCTCGCGCCGAAGGACATTCCCGTTTCGCTGGACGGAGACGCAGTCGTCTCGCGCCCGGCGCGCATTGCCGGAGGCGACTACGACATCACCTGCGTATCCATGGGCAACCCGCACTGCGTTGTTTTCTGCAGCACGCCGGAGCGGCTGAACCTGCCCGTTATCGGTCCGCTGTTTGAAAATGACGCGATATTCCCCAATCGGGTAAACACCGAATTTGTCAAGGTTATCGATGAAAAGACGCTGAAGCTGCGCGTTTGGGAGCGCGGCACAGGCGAAACTCTGGCCTGCGGAACGGGTATGTGCGCCAGCGCCGTCGCGGCCGTGCTTAACGGACACGCAAAGCACGGCACGGACATTAAGGTAATCTCCCCCGGCGGCGAGCTGACAATAAATTACGCCGAGGACGGCACAGTGTATATGACCGGCAACTGCGTTAAGGTATTCGACGGTGTGATCAGGGTATAATGAAGAGATTAAGGCTTGCTTTTTTGATGTCCGCCGCCGCTTGCGTTTTTTTGACCGGCTGCAAACCCGGCAGCGTCAAAATCCCGGCGGGGTCTTATTCAAATACCTCCGCAAGCCCGCTCATTCAAACAATAGCAGTCGAAAGCGAAGACCGCGTGCATTTTGAGGGCGTGGATAAAGAACGGTTTATCGCAATGTGGGGTATATTGGAATCAGACATCCCGGACAGCTTTTCGCAGGAGGCGCTGGAAGCCGTAGAGGTCGCCATAAACGGTGACAGTTTGTCGTTTACGGTCGAAGCCGCTGACGGCAAATACGAGTTGCATATTGATATAGAGTCGGGCTCCGGTATAGTCGTCACCTATGATTCCAATACTAAAGCAATGAGCTTTTGGGACGAGACATATGACTTCGTCAATGCCAAATAATTTTTTGAATGATACTAATGTGCTCACGTAAATAAGCCCGCGCCAGCCGCGCGTGCAGACATCACAATATCCGGGGCGTTAGGGCGGCGCACCGATTTCCAAAACACAACACAAGAGGTAAACAAAATGGCAATCAGAAACTGGCAGGAAGAACTCACACAGCGCGTCGCCTTCATTAAGAGAACTGTGCAGGCGGCAGGCGCCTCCGGCATCGTCTACGGCAACTCCGGCGGCAAGGACTCGGCACTCGTCGGGATCCTCTGCAAGAAGGCCGTGCCTGACACGGTCGGTATCATTATGCCGATTTCAACGCGCAATTTCTCGATGGACAAGGCGGACGGAACAGCGGTCGCGGAAAAATTCGGCATTGCGGTCCGCGAAATTTCACTTGCCGGCGTTAAAGACAAGTTTTTGGCGGACGCGGCGGCGGTTACCACTGTTTCTCCCATGGCAAGCGCCAACACCTCCGCACGTCTGCGTATGATAACGCTCTATGCCGTCGCGGCAAGCGAAAACCGCCTTGTCGCGGGAACGGGCAACCGCTCCGAGGCGTATATGGGCTACTTTACAAAGTGGGGCGACGGCGCGCACGACTTTAACCCGATAGCGGATCTGACCGTTACGGAAATCTACGAATTCCTGCGGTATCTGGAGGCGCCGGCCTGCGTCATAGAAAAGGCGCCCTCCGCCGCGCTGTTTGACGGACAGACGGACGAGAGCGAAATGGGCATAACCTACGCCGAGCTTGACGAGTATCTTCTGCACGGAAACGCTACGCCGGAAAACAAGGCGCTGATCGAGAAATTCCACACCGATTCCGAGCACAAGAGAAATTTACCGATCGCTTTTGGCTGAGCCGCTTTTCCTTTCAGGCAAAGCCGCAAAAAAGCACTTTACTGCGCTTTGCGTTGTTTTACGCGGAGCCTTAATGATCAATCACACAAAGCAGGGTGACGATATTGAAGTTAAACAAGAATTTTTTTGAATTAAAGTCGAGCTACCTTTTCAAGCGTATTGCACAGGAGGTTTCCGCCTACAAAACGGCAAACCCGAACGCGGATATTATCCGCCTCGGTATCGGAGACGTTACGCGTCCGCTTGCCCCGGCGGTCGTTTCGGCTATGGAAAAGGCCTCGCGAGAGATGGGCGCGGCTGAAACCTTTCGCGGATATGACGATGGCGGCGTGGGCTATGACTTTTTGCGCGAGGCGATTGCTGGATATTACGCGCAGCGCGGCACTGCTGTTGACGTCTCGGAAATCGTCGTGAGCGACGGGGCGAAGTCCGACCTCGGCAACATCCTTGAGTTGTTCTCCGCGGAGGCTTCGGCGCTTATCCCCGACCCGGTGTATCCCGCGTACGTGGACACAAACGTAATGTCCGGCCACAAAATTGTGTACATTTCCGGCAATGAGGAAAACGGCTTTCTTCCCCTACCGGATGAAAAGCTTGTCACGGACATCATATACATCTGCTCGCCGAACAACCCGACCGGCGCGGTGTATTCAAGTGCGCAGCTTGCCGAATGGGTCGATTTCGCGAACAGGCACGGCAGCGTTATTTTGTTTGACGCGGCGTATGAGGGCTTTGTAAAAGAGCCGGACGCGGCGCGATCCATCTTCGAGATTCCCGGCAGCAGAACCTGCGCAATTGAGATTTGCTCCCTGTCAAAGCTCGCGGGCTTTACCGGCATTCGCGCGGGGTGGACGGTCGTGCCGCAAGAGCTGGAGGACAGCGAGGGCAGCAAGCTCCTGCAAATGTGGGTGCGCCGTCAGACGACAAAGTTCAACGGCGTGAGCTACATCACACAGCGCGGGGCGGAGGCTGTGTTTTCGCCTGAGGGTCTCGCGCAGTGCCGCGAAAACCTCGCGTATTACCAGCGCAACGCGGAGATTTTGTCCGAAACGCTCACGAGCCTCGGCATAAAGCATTTCGGCGGCAAAAACAGCCCGTACATATGGCTCAAATGCCCGAATGATATGGACTCCTGGACGTATTTCGACTATTTGCTGAAAGAAAAGAACATCGTCGGCACACCGGGTGAGGGCTTCGGCAAAAACGGCGACGGTTACCTGCGGCTGACCTCCTTTGGAACGCGTGAAGCGACGGAAAAGGCCGCCGCGCG
>JAISTA010000120.1 GCA_031272845.1 Oscillospiraceae bacterium | reverse complement strand
GCGAGGAACCGCGCCGCGCGAACCGCACCCTCGGCAAAAACATCGCGGGAGGAGGCTGAATGCGACAGCTTGATTACCTCGTCGTTCCCGGCAAAAATCACCTCGTGATCGCCGACTATAGTCCCGCCGCGTATCGAGGAGATGCCGATTTCGGCCGCCGGGCGCGGAATGCGCCGTTCCTGCCGCGAATACACGTCCCGCGGCGTTTCGCCGTTTACCTCCGCGTAGCCAGAGGCGACCGCGTCCCGCAGCATAAGCGCGGTTTTGCTCGGCGCGTCCACCTTGCGGCGGTGGTGCGCCTCAAGAATCTCCGCGTCAAACCTGCCGCCGGGAAAGAGCACCCTTGCGGCAGCGTTAGCCAAGTGCACAAGCAGATTTATGCCGAGAGAGAGGTTCCCCGTTATAAACACGGGCACCTCACGCGACAGCTCCTGCAGCTGCGCAAGCTGCTCCTCTGAATGTCCCGTCGTCGCCATAACGAGCGGGACTTTTTTTGTCCTGCAATAGCGCAGAATCGGAGGGAGCGCCTTCGGCGAGGAAAAGTCAATCGCAGCGTCAATTGTCCCGGAATACTCCAGCGGGTCAAGAAAAACAGGGCATTCGGCGCGCGTGCCTGCCGAAATGTCCACACCTGCCGCGAGCGTAATTTCGGGATCCGACGCGGCGGCTCGCGCGACTGCCTGACCCATAGCGCCGCCGATTCCGATTATCATTAGTTTAAGCACGTGTCCTCCTGTGTAAATGGAAGAAATGAAGCGGTATAATTTGCGCGTCAATACTCCTTGCCGCAGCGCCCCAAAACGCGCAAAGCGGAGCCTGTCTGCTCCGCCTGCGCAAGCACGGGCGGTTTCGCGCCCGCGCGCGTTACAGAATTCCGGATTTTCTCATTGCGTCCTTGAGCCTTTCAAGGTTGCCCTCGGACATTTCGCAAAGCGGCAGACGCAGCGGGCCGACCTCGCGCCCCATAATGTTCATCGCGGACTTGATCGGAATCGGGTTTACCTCGATAAACAGGCTGTTGATTAGGTCAAGGTACCGCAGCTGAAGCGCGGCGGCGCTTTTGAAGTCGCCCGCAAGCGCGTATTGCGTGATCTGCGCAATCTGCTTCGGGATAACGTTTGCGGCGACGGAGATAACGCCCTTTGCGCCGAGCGACATTGCGGGGACAATCTCATTGTCGTTTCCGCTCCAGACGTTGAAATCGTCTCCGAGCGCGGCGATTGTTGACGACAGCAGGGCAAAGTTGCCCGATGCCTCCTTAACGCCGTTAATATTCGGGTGCTTTGCAAGCTCCTCATAGGTCTCAAGCGTAAAGGAAAGCCCCGTGCGCGACGGCACATTGTAAAGGATAATCGGCAGCGACACGCGGTCGGCAATATATGTATAGTGGGCGATAAGACCCTTTTGCGTGGTTTTATTGTAGTACGGCGTGACCATAAGCAGCGCGTCAGCGCCGCTCTTTTCCGCCTCCTGACACAGGTGCAGTGCGGCAAGCGTATCGTTTGAGCCGGTACCCGCGATGACCTTTATGCGCCCGGCGGTGTACTTAACGCAGTGATCGACGACGGCGGCGTGCTCCTCAAGGCTCTGCGTTGAGGATTCACCCGTTGTTCCGCAGATTGTTATTGCGGCGGTGCCGCCGGCAACCTGCTCATCTATAAGCTCCTCGAGCTTTTTGAAATTGACGCCGTTTTCCGTAAAGGGTGTTACAATCGCGACTGACGAGCCGGAAAATACGGGAGTTTTCATTATAATAACCTCGAAATAATAGATATTGTTATCTTGGGTTTCGGTTTAGTCAATTAACTGTAATGTAGTTTTTTGCGCAAAGCAGCTCCGCCAAAAGAACCGCGCCGCCGGCCGCGCCGCGCAGCGTGTTGTGCGACAGCGCGACGAACTTATAGTCGTACTGCGAGTCCGGGCGCAGCCGCCCCGCCGAAACCGCCATTCCGTTTTCAAGGTCACGGTCCAGCCGCGACTGCGGGCGGTTTTCCTCCTCGAAGTATCGCAAAAACTGCTTCGGGGCGGACGGCAGACCGAGCCTTTGCGGCTCTCCCGCGAATTCAGCCCAGCGGCGGAGAATTTCAGCGGCCTCCGGCTTTTTGCCGTCAGCGAATTTCACGAATACGGCGGCAAAATGTCCGTCTGACACCGGGACGCGCAGACACTGCGTTGTAATGCCGGGTGAGGCCGCCGGAACGATTACACCATTTGAGACAGCGCCCCATACCTTGAGCGGCTCCTGCTCGCTCTTTTCCTCTTCGCCGGGGATGAGCGGGATCACATTGTCAACCATCTCCGGCCAGTCGGCAAAGGTTTTGCCCGCGCCGGAAATTGCCTGATACGTGCATACAAGCACGTTTTCTATGCCGAATTCACGCAGGGGAGAAAGCAGCGGGACATAGCTTTGGATCGAACAGTTCGACTTTACGGCGATAAACCCGCGCTTTGTCCCCAGCCGTTTTCGCTGAGCCCCGATAACCTCGATATGCTCCGGATTAATCTCCGGAACGACCATCGGAACGTCCGCCGTCCAGCGGTGAGCCGAATTGTTTGACACAACAGGCACCTCGAGACGGGCATAGTCCTCCTCAAGGCGCTTTATCTCGTCTTTTTTCATATCGACGGCACAAAAAACAAAGTCGACAAGCGCGGCGATTTTTTCCTTGTCCGCCTGCGCGTCATATACCGTCATATCAGCAACGGACTGCGGCAAGGGCGAGGACATTTTCCACCGCCCCGCAATGAGCTCGCCGTACTTTTGGCCGGCGGAGCGCGAGGAGGCCGCGAGTACGGCGATCTCAAACCACGGGTGAGCGGCGCACAGTGTAATAAAACGCTGTCCGACCATTCCCGTCGCGCCGATGATCCCGACCCGGTATTTTTTGTTGGGAGTATTTGTGTTGTTCTGCATTTAAGAAACCATTACTGTCTAAAAATATTGGTATTCAGGCAATTACCGTCGTCTTAAGCATACGCTGCGGCTCTGTTTTTTAGAAAAACATGAGCCTATGTATTTTCATGCGGCCGCAAAGCCGCCGTAATATGATATGCCAAATCCGCACGGCGCGTCACCGTGAAATTACTGAAAAATAACAACCGGTAACTTTTTGTTGCATTTTGTAAGGCCGTGTGATATACTGTCGAACATAAACAAGGACATTTGAAAGCAACAATTACCTATCGTAATGCGATTATACCATAGGGCAAAAGGGATGTCAACAGGCAAGAAACAGGCATACAGGCCTGTTTGTAACCAGACACAAGTGTTATTCAAGTCAGTATTGTCTTAAACCCACCGAAACAAAACAATAAACGCGCGGGACACTGAGAGCGGCGTCCCGTCCCCGAGACCCCGGCGTTGCCGTCCTGGGACCACCGAAACCGGACAATATACGTGCGGAATGCCAAGCCCACGGGATTCCCGTCTAAAAACCACGGCAACCAAGCAATAGACGAACGGGACGCTGAGGGCAGCGTCCCCTACAGTACTACCGCCCGAAATCCCGCACACACCGCACCCGCGTGTCCCAACGCGCAAAGCGCGGAGGAAGACGAAAGCACCCAACCGCACCAACGCTATACGGCCACGCCGTCTGACGCAAAATCCTGCGGCAAACCAAGGGTCGGGACGTCGAGGACGCCGTCCCCTACGGAAACATTGCGGTAACGGGGGACGCAACCGCACCGCAAAGGCGCACCCACCGCCACCACAGCACCCACCGCGTCGGGACACGCACCAATCTCCAGCAACACGTGCGGCAGCAATCGTAGCAGTACAGTCCTTCCGGTAACCACCCCCACCGCAGTACGCGCACACCGACAGTCTAACCTAAGTCTTTAGCCCCGGACAGGCTTCGCCCCTGCGTGCGGCTGAGCTCAAGCATTCGCGCACACCACCGCACCTGTCATTGTGTGGGTACAATCCTACTTGCAGCACTGCCGTTGCCCGGCATAAAAAAAGATTTGCTTCTTTCTAAAAGAAGTCGCCCCTTTTTGGTTACTTTTTCCGGCGAAGCGGAAAAAGTAACCGCCCGCCGCGTAGG